>JBKPDM010000520.1:0-9167 GCA_046727895.1 Pseudomonadota bacterium
ATGGCCGACCGAGGTGATCCCGATGTCCTTGAGGTCGTCTGCGGTCAGCCGCGGCAGCACCCTCGCGTCGATGTCGTTGTCACGGAACGCCTGCTCGTAGCGCTCCAGCCCCAAATCCCGTAGCCAGGCTGCGATGTCCACTGCAGTCCTCATGGAGTCCGCAAATCCGCGCGAGGCTACCACCGGCCAACGACGGACACAGCAACAATCGGCGGCAGCGGCGCCACGATAAGCGCCTTGAAAACGAACTTGCGAGTGTACTTTAACGACAGCAACGACCAACGGGCAGTGCTGGCCGACCATGGACTTGGGTATCTACAACGCACGGTTGCTGCGCCTCGCGGCGGAGGCGGTCGGGGCCGGTCGCCTGCCCGAGTGCGACGCCAGCGCGGAGATCCTGAACCCGACCTGCGGCGATCGCATCAGGGTCGACGTTAAAGGAAGCCCGGAGCGAATCGCCGAGATCGGCTACGAGGTCCACGCCTGCGTCCTGACCCAGGCGTCGGCCTCGCTGCTCGGGCGCCATGCGCCGGGGCGATCGGCGGACGAGATTCGGGCGCTTGCGGATCAGATCGCGGCGATGCTGCGCGCCGACGGCGGCGCGCCGGAGGGGGACTGGTCGGCATTTGAGCCGGTGCGCGCCCACAAGAGCCGGCACGAGTGCGTCATGTTGCCCCTGCGGGCGCTGCTCGCCGCGCTGGACGCAGGTGGCTCGAGAGATCGCGGATCGTAGGCTCGCGGCCGCAGAGCGGGCAGTCGGGATCGCGCCGTAGGGCCATGCGGTGAAAGCGGCCGCCTAGGCCGTCGTAGATCGTCAGTGACCCCGAGAGCGACTGGCCGATGCCGAGAAGCTCCTTCAGCACCTCGACCGCCTGGAGCGAGCCCATGACGCCGGCAAGCGCACCGAGGATGCCGTCGCGTGCGCAGCTCTCGTCGAAATCGCCGGGTGGTGGTTCGCGGAAGAGGCAGCGATAGCAGGGATGGTCGCCCGGCTCGTGCGCCTTGAAAGTGGCGAGCTGGCCGTCGAACTGGGCGATCGCCGCCGTGACCAGGGGCTTGCGGGCGAGATAGCAGCCGTCGTTGACCAGATAGCGCGTAGCAAAGTTGTCGCTGCCATCGGCAACCAGGTCGTAGGCGGCGATCAGCTTGAGTGCGTTCTCCGCAGCCAGTCGCTCGGTGTGCTCGATCAGGCGCACATCGGGATTGAGGGCGGCCACGGTTGCGGCGGCGCTGGCGGTCTTGGCAGTCCCAACGCGCGCGGTCGCGTGCACGATCTGGCGCTGCAGGTTGGAGAGCGAAACGACGTCGTGGTCGACCACGCCGATCGTGCCGACCCCGGCGGCGGCCAGATACATGATCAGCGGTGAGCCGAGCCCGCCCGCTCCGATGACCAGGACCCTGGCGCGCAGCAGCCGCTGCTGCCCGACCCCGCCCACCTCCCTGAGGACGATGTGGCGGGCGTAGCGCTCGATCTGCGGGTCGCTGAAGTCCATGCGCCGTCCGTCAGGATCCGCCTGCTCGACGCCCCGTCCGCGGGCGTCTGGCTCGTCATCATACAAGCTTCGGATGAGTTCTCACAGAACCGAGCGTGACCCGGAACGATGCGCGGACGGCTGCCTCAGCCCAGCACGAGGGTGTCGTCTTCGAGCTCTTGGCCGCGAACCTCAGCGAACAGCGCGATCAGATCGACGACGTCGAGACGGGCGCGCTCGGCGCCGTCGAGATCGAAGCAGATCCCGCCCTCGTGCAGCATGATCGTGCGCCCGCCGCAGTCCAGCGCCTGGCGCATGCTGTGCGTGACCATGAGGGTCGTCAGGTGCTGCTCGGCGACGATCGTGCGGGTCAGCTCGAGCACGAACTCCGCTGTTTTCGGGTCGAGCGCCGCGGTGTGCTCGTCGAGCAGCAGGATCTTCATTGGGGCGAGCGTCGCCATCAGGAGGCTCACCGCCTGGCGCTGACCGCCTGAAAGGAGACCCATGCGATCGTTAAGGCGCTTCTCCAGTCCAAGGCCGAGCCGCGCGAGCCGGACGCGCAACTGCTCACGCAGCGCGCCGCGTACGGCCAGACCGAGACCGCGCCGCCGGCCACGCGCCGCGGCCAGCGCCAGGTTCTCCTCGATCGTCAGCGCCTCACAGCTGCCGGCGAGCGGGTCCTGGAACACCCGGGCGATCAGTCGCGCGCGTTCAGGCGCAGTCCACCCGGTGACGTTCTGACCATCGATCTCTATCCGCCCCCGCTCCGGCCTTGCGTCGCCGCTCAGGGCGTTCAGCAGGGTTGATTTGCCGGCGCCGTTCGAGCCGATCACAGTAACGAACTCGCCCTCCGCGATCGTGAGGTCGATCGCCTGGAGCGCGCGCGTCTCGAGTACCGTGCCGCGGCCGAAGGTGACTGAGAGATCGGCGATCCGGATCATACCCGCGCCTGGCGCAGCAGCAGCGCCTTCAGCGGGTTGCGCGCGCCCGGCAGAACCAAGGCGAGGCCGACCAGGATCGCGGTCACCAGGTTCAGGTCCGAGGCCTGAAGGCCCAGAAAGTGAGCATTCAGCGCGAGAGCAACCGCAAGACGGTAGAGAATCGAGCCGACCACGCAGGCGACCACCACGGCCCAAATCCGCCGCGCCGGCACGATCGTCTCGCCGACGATCACCGCCGCCAGGCCGACCACGATCGTGCCGGTGCCGATGGTGATGTCGGCGAAGCCATTGGTCTGGGCAAACAGAGCGCCCGCCAGCGCGACCATGGCGTTGCTGATCGCCATCCCGACGCAGATCGTCTGCCCGGTGGCGATTCCCTGGGCGCGCGCCATGCGCGGATTGGCGCCGGTCGCCCGCATGGCGAGACCGTAGTCGCTGGCGAGGAAGCGCGCGAGGGCGAGAACGACGATCGCCACGATTGCGGCGACGAACAGCGGCCCCAGCAGCATCGCGCGAACACCGAGGCCCGCGAACCGCGTCAGAATGGTCGGCTCGGTGAGCAGCGCGATGTTCGGGCGGCCCATGATCCTGAGGTTGATCGAGAACAGTGCGATCATGGTGAGGATGCTGGCGAGCAGATGCAGGATGTGGAAGCGGACGTTGAGGGTCGCCGTCAGCAGGCCGGCGAGCGCCCCGGCCAGGATGGCGAGCAGGGTCGCAAGATAGGGATTGACACCCGCAACAATCGCGCTCGCGGCGACCGCGGCGCCGAGCGGAAAGCTGCCGTCAACCGTGAGATCGGGGAAATTGAGGACCCGAAAGGATAAGAACACGCCGAGCGCGACCAAGCCGTAGACGAGCCCGATCTCGACGGCACCGAATAGCGCGACCTCGTTCAAGGCACCGCGCTTCTCCGCCCGCCGTCGCGCCAGCTCGGCGCCGGCTCACGCCCGATCAAGGGCAGCGCGCGACCTCGCCCGCGCCGCAAGCCTAGTTGACCACGACCTTGGCGCGCTTCAGCACCGCATCCGGGATCGTGATGCCCATGGCCTCGGCGGCGCCTGGATTGACGAACAGCTCAATGGTCTGCACGCTCTCGACCGGCATCGAGCCCGGATCTTCGCCCCGGAGCACCCGGACGACCATCTTGCCGGTCTGCCGGCCGACATCGTAATAGTTGAAACCGAGCGCCGCGATCGCGCCCCTCGGCACCGAATCGGTGTCGCCCGCGAACACTGGCAGCTGGTTGTCGGTGCCGACCTTGACGATCGCCTCGAGCGCGGTCACCACCGTGTTGTCGGTCGGCACGTAGATCGCGTCGACGTCACCGACCAGGCTCTGCGCCGCCGCCAGCACGTCGGCCGAGCGCGGGGCGGGCGCCTCGACGATCTCGAGGTGGCGCGCTGGCGCCTCCTTTTTCAGCAGCCCGATCAAGGTCACCGAATTGGCTTCGCCGGGGTTGTCGATCACGCCGAGCCTACTCGCATCAGGCATGATTTCCTTGATCAGGTCGAGG
This sequence comes from Pseudomonadota bacterium, assembly GCA_046727895.1. Classification (GTDB taxonomy): domain Bacteria; phylum Pseudomonadota; class Alphaproteobacteria; order Geminicoccales; family Geminicoccaceae; genus DATAOG01. Next base: position 3,930 of record JBKPDM010000520.1, read on the forward strand.
TGCAGCCCGATCGGCGAGAGATCCGACATGCCGGTGACGTTGCCGCCGGGATGCTCGAGGCTCGCGACCAGCTTGGCGCCGACCGGATCGGTCACGGCCGTGAACACGACCGGGATGTCCTTGGTCGCGCCGACCACGGCCTGGGCGGAAGGGGTCGAGATCGGCACGATCACGTCCGGCTTCTCGCCCACGAACTTCTGTGCGATCTGGGCTGCGGTCGCCGGATTGCCCTGGGCGCTCTCGAACAGGAAGTCGAGATTGTGGCCCTCCACGAAGCCTTCGGCGGCCAGCTCGTCCTGGATGCCCTTGCGCGCGGCGTCGAGCGCCGGATGCTCGACAATCGCGGTCACCGCCACGGTCTTGAGCTCCTGGGCGAGGGTGGCTCGGGCGGTCAGGAGCAACGCCAGGGCAGCCACGGCGCCGAGCGCGGTGGAGCGCGCCAGAGTGCGATGCGAGAGCATTGATGCAGCCTCCCTTTGGGACCTCATCCCAGGCTATCAGGCTTGTCGGGCCGCCGTCGAGACCGCCCTGCGCCACCCCGCGCAGCGCGCACCTCAACGCATCATGAACCACTCGGCGATCCGGTAGCCCGCGAACAGGAAGCCACCGATCAGCACCCAGATCGCCGCCTGGCGAAGCCACTGCCGCTGGCTGCGGAGCAGTGGCAGGCTCCCTGCCAGCACCATAAGCAACAGACTGATCAACCAGACTGCGCGAAAAGTCTGATCGTCGCTCACGGGGCTCAGCCCCGAGCGCGATCATAGACGGGGCAGAGTGGCGGGACCATCACCTCAGGTTCTTGTGGGCCATTGCGATCCCGTCCGGCTTAGAGCAACGGCTCGATCGTCGCGCGCGTCTCAGCCGACGGCACCACCGGCACGATCTCGAAATCGATCAGATCGCTCCAGACTGCAACCCACTGTTGCAGCAGACGCGCGTCGTCGCACTCCATCAGCTGAAAGCAGCGGTCGAAATTGGCCTCGATCCAGCTCCCGACATAGCGCAGTCCCTCGGGCGCGCCACGGCCCTGATCGCGAAAGCGGCGATAGACGGCCTTGGCGTCCCGGTCCCTGAACCGCTCGATAACCATGAACAGCATCACCCGCTCCCCATCTTATAACTCTATGATCGACTTACACTGCCAATGGCTGAAGCTTCGCCACAAGCCCTTCAGCGATCTGGGGCCTGTGACCTTATACTACAACATTGCCTTTGTGACTTGAGCGGAACAAAGCGCAACCGGCGAGCAGCGCGGCAGGCTTGCGGACATGGGAACGCTCGGGCTAGGGTCGCGCGCGTTTGTTGCGCTGCCGAAGAAGGGGCCTGAGCGGTGAGCGCCGCTTCCGAGAATGCCGAAGGTCTGGTCCATCTGGCGCTCCCAAAGGGACGGATGGAGGCGGCTGTGCTCGCCCTTCTGGCCGATGCTGGCATCCGGCTGACCTTCGGGCGGCGCGGCTATCGGCCGACCCTCTCGCTCGACGGCTTCGAGACCAAGATCCTGAAGCCCCAGAACATCGTCGAGATGCTGCACATCGGGTCACGCGATGTCGGCTTCGCCGGCGCCGACTGGGTCGCCGAGCTCGGGGCCGAGCTGCTCGAGCTGCTCGACACCGGGCTCGACCCGGTACGCCTGGTTGCCGCCGCCGCGCCGGAGTTCGCCGACGGTGGGCTCGAGCGGGCGCCCTTCGTGGTCGCCTCGGAATACCAGCGGCTCACCCGCGAATGGCTCGCCCGGTGCGGCCTCCAGGCGACTTTCGTCCACTCCTATGGCGCCACCGAGGTGTTCCCGCCCGAGGACGCCGACTGCATCGTCGACAACATGGCGACCGGCGAGACGCTCAAGGCCAACGGCCTGGCGGTGGTCGACGAGCTGATGCGCTCCTCGACCCGCCTCTACGCCCACCCCCGGGCGCTAGAGCAGCCGCACAAGCGCGCCCGGATCGACACCCTGGTGCTCCTGCTCCGCTCGGTGATCGATGCGCGCGAGCGGGTCATGCTCGAGGTCAACGTCTCGGCCGACCGGCTCGAGGCGGTGGTCGAGGTGCTGCCCTGCATGCGCGAGCCGACCATGGCGCCGCTGCACGGCGATCAGGGCTTCGCGCTCAAGGCGGCGGTGCCGCGCAAGGACCTGCCGCGGGTGATCCCCGCAATCAAGGCGCGCGGCGGGACCGACATCGTGGTCACCGCGCTCGCCCAGATCGTGCCCTGAGCGAGCCGGCGATGAGCGCGCGCCAGGCGGCGGTCAGTCGCAAGACGCTGGAGACGGCGATCACGCTGGATCTCGTCCTGGATGGCAGCGGCCGGGCCGAGGTCGCGACCGGCATTGGCTTTTTCGATCATATGCTGTGCGCGCTGGCCAGGCACGGCCGCTTCGACCTGACCTTGAAATGTGAGGGCGACCTCGACGTCGACGATCACCACACCGTCGAGGACTGCGCACTCGCCCTGGGGCAGGCGCTCGATCAGGCGCTCGGCGAGCGGCGCGGCATCGCCCGCTTCGGCTCAGCCTTCGCGCCCCTCGACGAGGCGCTCGCGCGCGCCGTCGTCGATCTCTCTGGCCGGCCTCGGGCCGTGGTGGACCTCGGCTTGAAGCGCGAGGCGCTCGGCCAGATTTCGTGCGAAAACATCGCGCATTTCTTCACCTCCCTCGCCACGACTGGACGCATGGCGCTGCACCTCGACGTGCTGCGCGGCGCCAACGACCATCACCGCGCCGAGGCCGCATTCAAGGCGACCGCTCTGGCGCTCCGCCAGGCCGTGCGGCTGGATGGATCGGATCAGGTGCCGAGCACCAAGGGGAACCTGTGAGCCGCCCCGAGGTGGTGGTCCTGCCAACCGGGACCGCGAACCTCGCCTCCGTGCTCGCGGCTTTTGCCCGGCTCGGCGCCGCTACGCGGCTCGCCCTGGACACGGCCATGGTCGAGATGGCCGAACGCGTCGTGCTGCCGGGCGTCGGCACGTTTGGGACGGCGCTGGCGGGGCTCCGTGCCGCCGGGGTCGCGGATGCGATCGCCGCCCGGGTGCGTGCTGGTGCGCCAACCCTCGCGATGTGCGTTGGTCTTCAGGTCCTGTTCGAGGAGAGCGACGAAAGTCCAGGCAGCAAGGGGCTTTCTGTGATTTCCGGCCATGTCGGCGGGTTTCCCGAATGGGTCCGCGTGCCGCAGTTCGGCTGGAACCGCATCGAACCGCAGCCTGACTGCCGCTTTCTTGCGCCAGGCTACGCCTATTTCGCCAACAGCTATCGCGTCCTCAACGCGCCGGGCTGCCGGATTGCGACGGCCGAGCACGGCGGGCGGTTCGTCGCGGGCCTGGAGCGGGGTGACGTGCTCGCCTGCCAGTTCCACCCGGAGCTTTCGGGGTCATACGGCCATGCGCTGATCGCTCGGTGGCTGGAAGGCAGGTGATGCTCACGCGCCGCATCATTCCCTGCCTCGATGTGAGCCACGGCCGCGTGGTCAAGGGCGTCCGTTTTCAGGGGCTTCGCGATGCGGGCGATCCCGCCGAGCGAGCGGCGCTCTACGAGCGGCAGGGCGCGGACGAGATCGTCATTCTGGACGTCTCGGCAACTCCCGAGGGCCGCGGCAACCACGTCGAGACGGTCAGGCGGGTGCGGGCGCGGCTCGGCATTCCGCTGACCGTGGGCGGCGGCATCCGCACCATCGACGATGCCCGCGCTCTGCTCGAGGCCGGCGCCGACAAGGTCTCGGTCAACACCGCCGCGGTGCATCGGCCGGAACTCTTGCGCGAGATCGCCGAGCATTTCGGGCGCCAGTGCACCGTGCTCGCAATCGACGCCGCGCGGCAGGACGATGGCTTCGAGGTCCTGATTGGAGGCGGGCGCGAGGGCACCGGCATCGATGCCATCCGGTGGGCGAGGGACGGGACGGAATGCGGCGCTGGCGAGATCCTGCTGACCAGCTGGGATCGGGACGGCACCCGCGCGGGCTACGACCTCGAGCTGACCCGGAGCGTCGCCACAGCGGTGCGCGTACCGGTGATCGCCTCGGGCGGCGCGGCAGGACCCGAACATCTCAAGGAAGCTTTCGATGCCGGCGCCGATGCCGTGCTCGCCGCTTCGATCTTTCACGACGACGAACTGACCGTCGCCGCTGTCAAGCGCGCGCTCGCCGCTCAGGGCGTGCCGGTGCGGCCGGCTTGATGCAAAGCCGATGATCGTCCCCTCGATCGATCTCCAGGGCGGCCGGGCGGTCCAGCTGATCGGCGGCGAGATCAAGGCGCTGGATGCCGGCGACCCCCGCCCCCTCGCCGCCTGCTTCGGCCGGGTCGGCGAGGTCGCGGTGGTCGATCTCGATGCCGCCCTCGGCCGCGGCAGCAACTCTGCAGTCATCGAGAATCTGATCGATTTGGCGCCCTGTCGGGTCGGCGGCGGCATCCGCGACGTCGACAGCGCGACCCGCTGGCTCGATCGCGGCGCGGTGAAGATCGTCCTCGGCACCGCCGCCCGCCCGGAGGTGCTGGCAAGGCTGCCGCGCGAGCGGCTGATCGCGGCGCTCGATGCCCGCCACGGTGAGATTGTCGTCGAGGGTTGGCGGAAGCGTACCGGGAAAGGTGTCCTCGAGCGAATCGCCGAGCTGCGCGACCTGGTGAGCGGCTTCCTCGTCACCTTCGTCGAGCGCGAGGGCCGACTCGAGGGCACTGACCTCGATTTCGCCAGGCGAATTCGCGAGGCGTCCGGGGACGCCGCGGTCGCCGTCGCAGGCGGCATTACAACCGCTGCCGAGATCGCGGAGCTGGACCGCCTCGGCTGCGACGCCCAGGTCGGCATGGCGCTCTATGCCGGCAGGCTCGGCCTCGCCGAGGCCTTCGCCGCGCCATTCATCAGCGATCGCGCGGACGGCCTCTGGCCGACGGTGGTGGTCGACGAGCGTGGCGTCGCGCTCGGACTTGCGTACTCGGACCTCGAATCGCTGCGCGCTGCTCTGGAGCAGGGCCGGGGCGTCTACCACTCGCGCACGCGCGGCCTCTGGGTCAAAGGTGCGAGCTCGGGTGCGACCCAGGACCTGTTGCGGGTCGACGCCGACTGCGACCGCGACACGCTCCGTTTCACCGTCCGCCAGCAGCCGCCGGGCTTCTGCCATCTGAACAGCCGGACCTGCTGGGGCAGCGACGCCGGCCTCGGCGCGCTCGCCCGCCGCCTTGCTGAACGAAAGCTGTCGGCGCCCGCCGGCTCCTACACCGCGAGGCTGCTCGCCGATCCCGCCCTGCTCGGCGCCAAGC
>JBKPDM010000521.1:0-7161 GCA_046727895.1 Pseudomonadota bacterium
ACTTGTTGCTCATCGAGTTGCCGCTCATGCCCTGGCCACTCATGCTGGTACAGGCCGCAATGGTCGCGCTCAGGACCAGTGCTAAGGCCACGATAACCATTCTACGCATCGCTCCTCTCCCGCGAGTTCGGCGCGCCCGACAGCGCCGCGCCCTCGCTTCCTATGACGTCGCGAGTGGCTCGGTCATCCGGCCGTTCACCGGATTGTGACCAGCGCACGGCGGCCCGAGCGTCACCGCGAGGACCGTGCACTGCTGGAGCTGAGGCGTACGCGCAACGGCATCCCGAGCCCTCTCTGAGCATGGATGGGGTTTATGGGTTTATGGGGACACAATACGGTTTATGGGGACACAATACGCGATTGACACCGGTTGGAGGAGGCAGATAGAGGGCCGTTCATGGCTTCTCTCGCCCGCATAGTTGTCCCTTCAGCACTCGGAAAAATTCATCAGGAGCTGGCGGGCGCTGGCCAAACCGTTGAGATCGTGTAGGATTCTGGTGCTGAAGCAGAATCAGTACGATGAGCGGAGGTCGCGCCCGCCATGGCGGTTCGTGCGGGTCGGATCAGTACTTCTTCTCGCCTTGCTTCTCTTCCTCCTCAACCGTCTTGCCCTCTGGCGAGATCAGGTACCACTCCGCCCCAAAGCCCTTAACTCCCTCCCCCTTGGTGTCGCCCGGCTGCTTGTCCTTCACGAAGTGATAAAGCGGCTGGCCGTTGTAGGTCGCCTGGATCGAGCCGTCCTTGCGCTTGAGCGTCGCGAGCATCGACTTGTCGACACCCTGGCCGGCGCTCGGCTCGCCATTGGTCAGGAGCGGGGGCCAGGCTGTGGCGCAGGCATCGTAACAGGTGCTCTTCAGCTTGCCGTCGCCCTCGAACAAGTACAGGCTCATTCCTTTGGCATCAGTCAGGTGGTCGCCGTAGGGCCCCTGGTCCGAGACCTGAAGCTCGACACCTTGCGCGGCGGATGCGCCCTGGCTCAGCCACGCCAGGCCGAGGCCGACGGCTACTGCAGCGATCGCTGCGCTCGTCAGGTGATGTGGCATGCTGTGCCTCCATATCGTGTAAGGAGGGCGGGATGATCGTCGCGCATGCCGAATGCGTGCCGGCCCGCGCCTTCCGCTTCAGATGACGCCCCGAGACGACCGCCTATTCCGGCCCGGATCGATCGATCATCGACTGAGCGCTCATGAGGTGGGAAAGATGTCAGGAACCAATTGTCTGCTTCGCAGCCCCGGGGACGCACGCTCTCACGCCGCAAGGGCGCGGCGGACGGCGCCGGGCTCCCGGTCGATGACCTTGAGGAAAGTGCGGGCGGCGCCGGCCCTGCTCCCAGTTCTGCACCGCGTCGAGGGCGAAGCCGAAGCTCCTGGCGAACTCCGCCTGGGTCATGCCGAGCTTGCGGCGGATCGCCTTGACGTCGACCTCGGCCGGGACATGGACGCGATAGGTCGAGGGATCGGCCTCGCCCCGGGCAATCGCGATCGCGTCCGCGAGGCCAGCCTTGATCTTGTCGAATGCATGCCTGCTCATGCGGTCACCCAAGCTTGCAGCGCCTGCCGTGAGACTCCAGGGTCAGGCCTATGACTTTGCGCCTCAGGCCCAGATCAGGTCGAGCGTGTAGGGCGCCAGGCGGCGGTCGTGGGTGACCAGAGTGAGGCGCTCGCTGATCGCCTGAGCGATCAGCATGCGATCGAACGGGTCGCTGTGATGGTGTGGCAGCGTGGCCACGATCTCCGCGTGCCGGAACGCGATCGGCAGCTTGTCGAAGCGGCTGCGACGACGCCGGCCTCGAAGCTTTCGGGCAGCTTCAGCTTGCCGAGCGCCACCTTGATCGCCGCTTCCCAGGCGCTGGCGACGCTGACGAAGACGAGGCTGGCCGAGGCGATGCGGTGGCGGGCATCGGCACCGAGGCGCGGGCTGTTCTCGCGCCACCAGATGAAGACGTGGGTGTCGAGAAGCAGGTGGTCCGCCAAAAGGTCAGTCCCGACCCTCGAAGCCGGCAAGGATGTCGGCCGGCAAGGGCTCGTCGAAGTCGTCGGCGACCCAGACCTTGCCTTCCCAGCCACCGGGCTCGCGCGGCTTTGCGCGATCGGAGAGCGGCACGAGGCGCGCCCTGGGCTTGCCCGCCTTGGCAATGATGATCTCCTCGCCAGCGGCCGCCCGCTCGACCAGCTGCGAGAGCGAGGTCTTGGCCTCGTAGAGATTGACGATCGCTTCGGCCATCGGTCGCTCCTTGGTCAACCCGACCAAGATGGTTCGGTTCGGCGACGCGGTCAATCACCTGGCCGCCTGATCTCCGGGCGCTGTTGACGGCCCTGGTAGCGCCCCGGGATCAACCGTGACGCGCGCGCAGCAGGCATCGTTTCGTCGCCTGCCGGGTGCACAGAGTCTGTTTTTCCCGCGGGCTGATCAAGCGCTGCGGCGTGGACAGACGAGCGGTTTCGATTGCCGGTGCGCTGCCGGAGAGCCTATTGTTCGTGGCTGCGCGTTGGTGACCGAGCTGGAGGACGGCGATGGCGAAGGGGCAGAAGAGAAGCAACCGCGAGCCTAAGAGGCCCAAGGCCGACAAAAAGAAGCCGGCGGCGGCCAGCGGCACCGTGCCGAGCGCGCCTGGCAAGCCGAAGCCTGGCCGGGCGAGCACCGGTACGAAGACATAGAAGTCGGCCCTCCGTTCAGCGCACAAAGACGGCCCCTGGTAGAGCCCCGGGTTCAGCCGTGCGGTGCGCGCGTGGTAGGCCCGGATGCGCGCGAGCAGCGGCGAAAGAGGATCCTTTTGCGCGAGCGCGATCAGGGCAACGGGACGAGGGGGATGGCCATCGCCTGCGCGAGGGCAGTCATGCGCCGGTCGTAGGTCGCGAGGCGAACCTCGATGCGGCGCTCGCGCAGAAATTCGATCGAGGCAAGGTGCAGCGCGCCCTGCGTGCGCACCGGCTCCGGAAACGGCTCGAGCGCCCGGCCGAGCACCAGAGGCGACAGCTCGAGGAACGAGATGCGGCCGAGGAGCTGCCGTGCGGGCTCGCCATGGCTCGACGCGAGGCCGCGCGCGTTGAGGCGACACCAGACCTCGTATTCGAGCAGCCGGCTCGCCAGCACCGCCTCCTGCCAGATTACGGCAGGCGGCCTTCGGTCTTCGGCCAGGAGTTGGGCAAGCACGACCGAGGTGTCGTTGTAGATCAACGCTCGCTACGGTCCTGCTCGAGCTCATGCAGCAGCTCGGCCAGTCGGGTGACCGGCGCCGACGCGGGCGGCGGGCCCGGCGGCAGCGCCGCCGGCGTGACCAGCCCCTGGCGCACCGCATCGGCCAGCAGCGCATCGCCGACCGCGCTGCTGCGGCCTGCCTCGGGCGGCCCGAGCTGGGCCACGACCCGGTCCCGATCCGAGATCAGCACGGTCTCGCCCGCCGCGGCCAGGCGGACGTACTCGCTGAGCTTGTTCTTCAGGGTTTTGATGCCGACGGCGCGCATCCGCGCGAGGTAGCGACCGGAGGCTACTTTAGCAAGGCGGGCAGATCTAATAGAGCCCTGGAAGCAGCCGTGAGGTGCGTGCGCGGTAGGCATCGTACGCGGCGCCGAACTGGGTCTGGAGCAGCTTCTCTTCCGACCGGATGCGCGCCAGCAGCGGCGGGATCAGGAGTGCTGTGAGCAGCAGGCCGACCGCTGAGCGAAAGGCGAGGGCCCAGCCGAGCGCGTTGATGAGCAGGCCCAGATAGCTGGGGTGGCGGATCCGGGCGTAGATGCCGCTCGTGACCAGGGTGTGTCCGGGCTGGATGGCGACCAGGCCGCTGAACCGATCGCCGAGGACGTAGACCGGCCAGAGCCGGAGCGCGCCGCCGGCCGCGAAGAGGGCGACGCCGAGCCAGCGGACGGCATCGCCATCGATGGTCCAGAACTCCCGGCGGTCGGTCAAGGCGGGCAGCCAGGCGCTCAGCGCCCCGATCAGCGCGAAGACGACGATGACCCAACGGTTGGCGCGATCCTCCCGCACGCCAGGGCTGAGATTGCCGCCGGCGAGCAGCGCGGCGCCGGCGAGGGTCACGAAGACGATCGCGAGCGCGATCAGCGCCGGCTGGGCGAAGAAGGCGGCAAACCCGCCCCGGCCGAGGATGGCGAGGCCGAGATAGCCAGCGCTGCTCAGGACGATGAGCGTCGGTCTGACGATCGAGATCACCACTGGTGCCCCGATGGCGTTGACCCGCGCGCGCTAGGAAGCGGCCGGAATCAGGCGGATCGGCGGGCCGGACGTCTGGCGCCGATTTGCGCGATCGCGCAATAGACCGCCCAGGCGGGGAGCGCATAGACGGCGTTGACGCCGAGCACGAACGGCCAGGAGGCGCCCGCGCCGAACACCAGCTTCGCGAGCAGCGAGGGGATGACGGTCAGCGCCACGAGGGCGATGATCGCGGCCGCGGCCCGGGAGGTCATGGCATAGATGGCGGGCAGCAGCAGGGCCACTGCGATTGCGACCGCGTTCCGCCCGGGGCTGAGTGCGAGCGGGATGAACCCGTTCGGCATCAACGCGGCGACCACGGCCGAGTTCGCGAGCGTGCCGGCCACCCCGGCAACGATCACGGCGACGATGCGGCGGACGGCGGGCATCGGTTTCCTCCTCGCGCAGCCCTCCTCTTGCTCACGGCGCGAAATGGCGTGCCCGATACCAAAGGTCAAAGGTGGGTCGTACCCGCACGCGTCAGGGCGCTCAGGACCTTTTCACAGTCGCGTTACCGGTACGGCGTCAGGCGGCCGGCGAGCCCGGTAAATGCGCGCGCGCATTCCTCGAAGGGCTATTCGCCCCGCCGCTTGATCTGCCAGGGCAGGCGGAGCTTCGAGGGCGGCGTGTCCGCAGGGGCGGACGGAAATCGAACGCCATCGGCCTCCGCTCGCTCCCTCGGGGCGCGGCGTGGCGAGCGCGTCTCGATGTAGTCGATGTCAGGGAGCCTGCGACCGGCGCGAATCCGTTCGACCTTGACCTTCATGGCGCACCTGCCGGGGGATGGTTCTTCTCATGCCGGGGGATCGTTCTCCTCACATAAATCGGTTGCGTCCGGATCGTCTGCAAGGGCTCACCCGGCTCCGGCTATCGCAGGATATAGGCGCGGGCTCGATATGACCTCGGGCTAGTCCTCGGGCGGCGGCTCGTCGAAGCGGCGCAGGCGATCGTTCTCATGGGCCCGATCGTCGTAGCCCCGGCGCGCGCTGAAGAACATCAGCGCCATCAGTCCGCCGCCGAGCAGGCAGCTCAGGCCGACGCCGAGCCCGAGCGCGATCGTGCCATGCCAGCTGATGTCGACGTCGCCGATCTCGCGCGAGGCCAGAAGCGATACGCCGACGCTCGCCGCCAGAAGGGCGCCGAGGACGACGACGATGAGAAAGACCTTCATGACTCCCGCCGGGTCCTGGTGCGCGCCGGCGGCGCCGGCCCGTCGTGACGTGGCGATGACGCGGAAGCTCGGCGGCCGGGGCAGCACGCGCATTGGTCAAAGCATGATGTACCGGACTGCGCGATCCTGACGAGTGTCGAAGCGGCTCGGGCACGGCCCGGCCGCAAGCATGCAGGCTTGCGCCAAGTCACACGTACCGCAACAGGCGCGCAATCGGATTCGACCAACGCGCGTCATCCCTTGACGCTCCCGGCGGAGAGCCCCGACACGAGATTCCTCTGGAAGATCACCGCGACGATCGCGGGCGGGAGCGAGGCGAGCACGCCGACGGCGGCTATCAGACCGTAGTCGGTGACGCGGCCGGCGGCAAAATCGGCGATGGCGACGGGCAGCGTCTTGCCGCGCAGATCGCTCATGAAGATCAGCGCATAGAAGAACTCGTCCCACGCGACGAGAAACGACAGCATGCCGGTCGCCAGCAACGCCGGCCGCGCCATGGGAAGCACCACCTTGAAAATGATCGTCGCAGTGCCAGCGCCATCGATCGCAGCAGCGTCCTCCACTTCGATCGGCAGGGCATCGATGTTCGCCCGCATCAGCCAGCTCGCGAACGGAATGAGCAGCGTGCAATAGACGGCGATCAGCGTGAGTGGGTTGTTGAGCATGCCGAGCCAACTCAGCCCCGTATAGAGCGGCAGGACGTAGGTGATCGGCGGCATCATGAAAGTCGCGAGCATCAGCATTAGCAAAAGCATCGGCGCGCGGCGCCGGGCAAAGCTGTAGGCAGCGAGCGTCGATACGAAGAGCGCGAGCAGCGAAGAGCCCGTTGCCACGACCATGCTGTTCCGCAGCGCGTTCAGGAAGGGGTTCTCTGCGATGTCGCCGGTGAAGCCGAGCAGCATTGCGTAGCGAGAGAAGTCAGGTCGCGCCGGCAGCCAGTTCATCGGGATCGCCAGGAGCTCGCGCGGCTCCATGATGCTCATGATGAAGAGCCAGACGAGCGGTGCGAGCGTGACAAAGACGAGCAGCGCCGCCGCCGCATAGATGCAGATCCACAGTAGCGGCGTCCGCGTCATCGCGCCTTCTCCGGCGAGAGGCGCCTGAGCGCGACGAAATAGGCGACGATCATCAAGGCGCTGATCAGCGCCACCACAACCGCGTAGCTCGCGCCGCTGCCGGCTCGGAGATAAGCGAAATATTCCCGGTAGACGAAGAAGCTTGCGGTCTTGGTCGCGTCGGCCGGCCCGCCGCGGGTCATGACGTAGATGATGTCGAAGACGCGAAACGCCTCGATCGTGCGCAAGACCACCACGACGACCAGCGGGGCGAAGATGCCAGGCAGCGTGACGCTGCGGAAACGCTGCCAGGCATTGGCCCCGTCAACGCGGGCGGCGTCATAGAGCTCGCCCGGGATCGTCTGCAGCGCCGCCAGCACGACCAGCGCGACGAGCGGGTAATTCTTCCGCGTACTCGCCAGGATTTCTGCCGCCTTGCGCCGGTTTTGTCGCGGCCTTGTCGCGCCCTCAGCCGACCAGCGCCATCTCGGCCGCGTTCAGCTTCGCGTGATCATCCTCGCCGATCGGGAACAGGTGCGCGTAGGTGTTCATCGTCATGGCGATGGAGCTATGCCCGAGCAGCCCCATGACCTGGCGCGGGCCGAAGCCCTGGTCGATCAGCATCGAGGCATAGAAGTGCCGGAACGCATGCAGGCCGCGCTTCGGCAGCCCGAGGCGATCCTGTAGCGGCGCCAGCCCGCGGCAGATGATGTTGGCATGGTTCTCGAC
>JBKPDM010000522.1:0-5977 GCA_046727895.1 Pseudomonadota bacterium
ACGGGCGCGATATTCGATTGCGTGCCGGTGGAACAGCAGCCGGCGTTGAGGGGCACGAAGGAACGGGTGCCGAAGGCGCCAGACTTGCCAAGAACGAAAACGGGCGGCGAGGACGAAAGGAAGGATGTGCTGTTTCCGGCGGCGCTGGCAGCCGATAAGAAGGACCATTTCGGGAACCTGATGCAGTGCCCGGAGGGAACGATTCCGATGCGGCGGGTGACGCTCGAGGATATGACGCGTTTTCCGACGCTACGCGATTTTTTTCGAAAGGGTCCGCGGGGAGCGGGTCGCCCCCCAAGGGCGGTTGAGCCGCCTACGGTGCCGGCGACGCACCGGTGGGCGCACGCGTATCAGAATGTCAGCAATGGAGGCGGGCACAGCTTTTTGAACCTGTGGGATCCGCCGATTGGCGCCAACCAAATTTTCTCGCTTTCGCAGCACTGGTATGTGGGTGGCAGCGGAGCGAACCTGCAAACGGTGGAATGTGGCTGGCAGGTGTATCCGGCAAGTATGGCGCCGCGCGCGCGCATCTCTTCACATATTATACGGCTGACGACTATCAGACGACGGGCTGCTACAACTTGGACTGTGGAGCGTTTGTGCAGACGAGCTCGTCTTTTGCGCCGGGCATGGCGTTGGGCTCGGTGAGCGTTGTGGGTGGGCCGCAGTATGTGATGGAGCTGGCGGTGTGGCATACCGGAGGCCGGTGGTGGATTTACTATAACGGCACGTCCGGGGCCAACGCCATTGGTTATTATCCGGATACGCTGTTCCTCGGCGGCGCGCTGACGGGGAATGCGAGGGAAATTGACTTTGGCGGCGAGACCGTGGGCACGACGAGCTTTCCGCCGATGGGCAGCGGCCACTTTGCGTCAGAAGGCTGGCAGCGGGCGGCTTATCAGAGGACAATTGGGTATTATCCTCCCCTGGGCGGCGCTATGGTAAACGGCAATTTGACGCCGGCGGCTGCGTCGCCGGGGTGCTACACGGCTCAGGTAGTGCTATACGCCGCTCCGTGGTTTGAGACACTGTGGTTCGGAGGACCGGGCGGCACGACTTGTTGATAGCGGACTGAAGCCGAGAGCTCCAAACGCGGCGCAAGCAGAGGCGGAACGATGAACAGACTCTTGACGAGGCGGCTGCGTTCCGCCACGTCGGGGCTCTTGGCCGCCCTTCTCTCTTGGGCGCCACTACCGCCCGCTTGTGCCGCGCTCTGTTTGATCGGCGGCAGCGCTGCAAGGCACGATGGGATGACCGACGAGACGGTTTACCAGGGGCACAGGCTTCACTTGTCTGCAACACGTAAGGCAGACGGATCGTGGACGGGGGTGGCGGAGTTTCTCGACGAACCGCAGCCTGCTATCACGGCGGAGGGGTTTGCGTCGCAGGCGGAAGCGCTTGAGGGTGCTCTCTCGCGCGCAATGGCGAAAATAGACGTCGAACGGAGGTCACGAGGAAAGCCGTGATCCCGAGAGTCCCACTCGAGCGCCAGACGCCGAGCACGATCAGCAGGATGCCTATTTAAGCCGGTTCGAGGAGCGCAGGCCAGGCTTCGTCTAACAGGCCGACGATCTCGGCCATCACCTTGGCCAGCTGATAGTCCTTGGGCGTGAGCACGCGGGCGACGCCCGCGGCGAGCAGGTCGGCCGCGTCCTGCGGTGGTACGATCCCGCCGACCACGACCATGCGTCAAACGCCGAGGTAGGCCGCACGCACCGCCGGGTCCTCGGCGAGCTCGCGCGTGGATCCTGACCTGACGATCCTGCCGGTTTCCATGACGTAACCGCGATCGGCGACCTCGAAGGCGGCGAACACGTCCTGCTCGACCAGGAAGATCGCCACCTGTTGCTTGCGGATCTGGTCGAGCACGGAAAGCAGCTGGTCGACGATCACCGGTGCCAAGCCGAGGCTCATTTCGTCGACCATCAGCAGCCGTGGCGCCGCCATCAGCGCGCGGGCGACCGCGCACATCTGCTGCTCGCCGCCGGAGAGATTGCCGGCCAGCTGCCGCCCGCGCTCGGCGAGGATCGGAAACAGCTCGTGGACCCAGGCGAAGCTGTTGGCGATCCCGGCCTTGTCGCTGCGCTTGTGGGCCCCCATCATCAGGTTCTCCTCGACCGTCATGTGGCCGAACAGCTGCCTGCCCTCGGGCACCTGGACGAGGCCGCGCGCGAACACCTGCTCGGGCGTCAACGGCAGGATGTCGTTGCCGTCGAACTCCAACCTGCCGGTCGCCGCGATCACCCGCGACACCGCGCGGAGCAGCGTTGTCTTGCCGGCGCCGTTGTTGCCGACCAGCGTCACGACCTCGCCCGGCCCGACATCGACATCGACGCCGAAGAGCGCCGGCGCGCCGCCATAGCCGGCGTGGAGGCCGGCGATGCGCAGCAGCGGGCTGGGCGCGCTCATATCCGCCTCTTGCCGAGATAGGCCTCGATGACCTTGGGATCGTCGAATACGGTGGCGGTGTCGCCTTCCGCGATCTGCTCACCGTGATGCAACACGAGGACACGGTCGGCGAGGCTGCGCACCGCCTTCATGATGTGCTCGATGATCAGGATGGTAACGCCCCGTTGGCGTATCTGCTTGATCAGCTCGACGACCTCATCGACCTCGACCGCGTTGAGGCCGGCCATCACCTCGTCGAGCAACAAGAGCTTGGGCCTCAGTGCCAGCGCCTTGGCGAGCTCCAGCCGCTTGCGGTCGGGACCGCCCAACGAATCCGCCGTCTGGTCGACACGTGCGCCGAGACCAACGAACGTGAGCCACTCGCGCGCGTGCTCACGCGCCCCGTGGGTCGAACGCTCGCCGCCCTCATAGCCAAACAGGGCGCCGACCGCCACGTTCTCGAGCGCCGTCAGGCCGAGGAAAGGCTTCATCACCTGGAAGGTGCGGCCGATGCCGAGGCGGGCACGACGGAACGGCGGTAGGGCGCCAATCGGGTTTCCTTCGAAGGCGACCTCGCCTTCGTCCGCCGACAGCGTGCCGCTGATCATGTTGACGAGCGTCGTCTTGCCGGCGCCATTCGGCCCGATCAGCCCCAGAATTTCGCCGTTGGCCATCCTGAAGCTGACCTCATCGACCGAGACGACGCCCTGGAAGCGCTTGGTCAGACCGCGCACTTCGAGCAGCGGGGAAGAGGAGGCGTCGCTCATAGCCGGTGGTGGCGAACGTTTTGCATGAGATAGGCTGGTCCTTGCCGTCTGAAACCGACGATGAGGTCGGCGAGGCCGCGCGGCGTGAAGATGATCAGCAAGACGATGACCACGCCGAACAACAGGGCGGCCGCCGTCGAAATCCAGCTCGCCAAGAGTTCGTAGACCGCCGACAGAATGAAGGCGCCGAGCACGGGCCCGAACACGGTCCCCGGCCCGCCCAACATCGCCATGATCACCATGCGCACGTTGAGCGTCAGATCGAAAGCGCTCGCCGGCTCGATGAAGGTGATCCAGTAGGCGTTGATGCCGCCGGCGATGGCGGTGAACAACGACGACAGCACCAGCGCCATCGTCTTGTAGAGAGTGGTGTTGACGCCCATCGAGGCGGCGGCGTCCTCATCCTCACGGATGGCGATTAGCCCCATGCCAAAACGGCTGCGCGAAATCCAGACGGTGGTGAGGACGCAGCAGACGAGCAGTGCCAGCGCCAGCTCGTAGAACATGTTGTCGGCGCGGGTGAGCGGCAGGATGAGGCCGGTGTTTGCGCCGGCGATGTCGAGATTGGAGATGATAGCCTGCATGGCGCCGGAGATGCCGAGCGTGGCGATGGCGAAATAATGCCCGCGCAACCGCAGGACCGGCAGGCCGATCAGCAACGCGCACAGCATGGCGAGGAACGCGCCGAACGCCAGCCCAACGCCGAACGGCAAGCGGAACTGCACCATGGCGATCGCCGTGCCGTAGGTGCCGAGGCCGTAGAACACCGAATTGCCGAACGACGGGTAGCCGGCGAAGCCGCCGATGATATTCCACGACTGTGCTAGCGTCGCGAACAGGAGCGCGTTGATGCCGTACTGGACGAGGACCGGATCGCCGACCAGCGGACCGGCGGCGATCAGCGCCGCCGCGACGATCGCGACGATCCACACCCACGCTCGCATCACGCCGTCCTAAGCGCCCGCGCCGGGCGCACCACGAGGATGATGACGAGCAGGCCGAAGCTGATGACGTCGGAGTAGGTCGAGCCGATGTAGAGCGAGGCAAGCGACTCGGCGATGCCGATGGCGAGCCCCGCCAAGATCACAGCGAACGGGTTGTCGAGGCCGCCGATGATCGCGATCACGAACGACTTGGCGGTCAGGCTGACGCCGACGTAGGGGGTCAGGTGGGAGATGATGCCGTAGAGGCCGCCGGCGGCACCGGCGAGCGCGGCGCCGATGCCGAAGGTGACCGCATAAACCTGGCGCGGGTTGACGCCGTAGAGCCGCGCGGCGGTCAGGTTCTGGGCGGTGGCGCGGATGGCGCGGCCGAGCGGCAGCCGCGTCAGCACGAACCACAGCGCCGCCGCCAGGATCCAGGCGACGGCGAAAGCGGCCAAGCGGGCGAGCGGTATGGTTATGCCGATGACGGTGACGTTGGCCCCGGCATAGCTCGGGTTGATGGTGCGGAAATCGGCGCTGAAGACGAGCTGAGCGAGGTAGGTGAGCACCACGTCGAGGCCGAAAGTGATGAGCAGCGTATTGAGCAGGGCCGAGCGGATGATCTGATTAAGAACAACCAGCTGCAGCAGGTAGCCGAGGGCGAACATGATCACCATGGCGATCGGCAACGCCGCGAACGGATCGATGCCGGCCAGCGTGAAAAGGTAGTAGACGGCGTAGCCACCGAGCATGATGAGAGCGCCGTGGGCGAGGTTGACGATGTTGAGGACGCCCCACACCAACGCCATCCCGAGCGCCATCAGCCCGTAGAGGCCGCCGAGCAGGATGCCGTTGACGATGATCTGGACGAGCAGCATGAGCGGCCCCCAGGGGGCCGACACCGCCTGGCGGTGTCGGCCGATCGCGCCGGACTTCAGGCCATTCGCCGGCCCGACGGCTTATTTCCGATCGCCCCAGGCAGGCGTCGGGTATTGCGGCTGGCTGAGGAAGTGGGTCGTGAACACCGGGACGACGTTGCCGCCCTGGACCTGGATCACGACCTGCGGTAGCACGATCTGCCCGTTGGCACCATACTTGACGTGCGCGTAAAGGCTGTCGAAGCTGACCGCAGCGACGGCGTCGCGCACCTTGGCGGGATCGAGCGAGCCGGCCGCGGCGATAGCGACCGCATAGGTCTCGACGTCGGCCGTGGCCGAAGCGGCGTGGTAATCTGGGTCGTACCCGAATTTGGCCTTATAGGTCTTGGCGAATTCCGCCGCGTTGCCGAACCATTGATCGGTTAAGTCCGGGTCCGGCAGCCACGTCGTCATCCCGTATGCGTAGTTGGCGTCGTTCTTGAGCGCACCGCGGAAGTCCGCCGTCGGCACGCCGACGGTCAGCGCGTAGAGCTTCACGTTGACGTCGAGGCCCTTCATCTGGCGGATGAAGTTGAGCGCGTCGGTCTCGTGACCGGCCCACAGGATCACGTCGGGCTTCTTCGACTTGATCACGCTGAGGATCGACGAGAATTCGCCGTTGTTGTCGGCAAACTGCTCATCGACGACGAGGTTCAGCCCGGCGTCCTTTAAGTGCTGGCGGGTTCCTTTGGCGACCGACACGTCGAAGCTGTCGTCGGCGGCCACCAGCGCCATGGTTGCCGGCTTGGGATTGAGCTTGCCGAGCATGTCGATGGTGCTGGAATAGTAATCCTCCGCCGCCGGCAGCGTGCCGTAGATATATTTGTAGCCGCGGGCATAGATCTGGCCGGAGGCACCGCCCCCCTGCACCATCGGGATCTGATACTTCTCGGCGACCGAGCTGGTATCGAGCACGAAGTTGCTGGCGAACGGACCGAGCAGGAAATTGACCTTATCGGAGGTGACGAGCTGGGTGTATTGG
>JBKPDM010000523.1:0-17621 GCA_046727895.1 Pseudomonadota bacterium
GAGCGGGCATGCGTCTGCGCAAGCAGCAACGGCTCGCTCTGGTGATCGTCTCCCTCGCGCTCCTCGGCGGCGCCACGGCTCTGGTGCTGCTGGCGCTCTCGGACAGCATCGCTTTCTTCGTCACGCCGAGCGACATCGCGACCGCGCGGGTCGCCGTCGACAAGCGGTTCCGACTCGGCGGCCTGGTCGTGCCCGGCAGCGTCGAACACACGGGCGAGGACGGCACGGTGAGCTTCGAGCTGACCGATCAGGCGCACGAGGTCCGGGTGCTCTATCAGGGCCTGCTGCCGGATCTGTTCCGAGAGGGCCAGGGCATCGTCGCGCAGGGTCGCCTCGGCCGTGACGGCGTGTTCGTCGCGGACGAGGTGCTGGCCAAGCACGACGAGAAGTACATGCCGCGCGAGGTCGCCGAGGCCCTGAAGCGGGCGGGCCTCTGGCGCCCCGCCGAGGCGGTCGCCGGCGACCAGGCGGTCGCGAAGGGCGCGCAACAGTGATCGCGGAGATTGGCCACTACGCCCTGGTCCTGGCGCTTGGCCTGGCGCTGGTCCAGGCCAGCCTGCCGTTCTGGGGCGCGGCCCGGGGCGACCTCGCCCTGATGGCGCTGGCGCGGACCACAGCGCTCGGCCAGTTCGTCTTCATCTCGCTCGCCTTCGGCGCGCTGACGCTGGGCTTTGCGCTCTCCGATTTCTCGATCGCCAATGTCGCGGCCAACTCCTTCTCGGGCAACCCGCTGATCTACAAGATCTCGGCGGCCTGGGGCAGCCACGAGGGCTCGCTCGTGCTCTGGGTCTGGATACTCGCCCTCTACGGCTCGGGTGTGGCCCTGTTCGGCGGCAACCTGCCGCCCCCCTTCCAGGCGCGCGTGCTGGCGGTGCAGGGGCTGATCGGGCTCGGCTTCCTCGCCTTCGTGCTGTTCACCTCGAACCCGTTTCTCAGGCTCGATCCGGCGCCGCCGGACGGCCAGGGCTTCAATCCGATTCTGCAGGACCCGGCGCTCGCCGCCCACCCGCCGATGCTCTATGCCGGCTACGTCGGCTTCTCGATGGCCTATGCCTTCGCGGTCGCGGCCCTGATCGAGGGGCGGGTCGATCCGAGCTGGGCGCGCTGGGTGCGGCCCTGGACGCTCGCCGCCTGGTGTTGCCTCAGCTTTGGTATCGCGCTCGGCAGCTACTGGGCGTACTACGAGCTTGGCTGGGGCGGCTGGTGGTTCTGGGACCCGGTCGAGAATGCCTCCTTCATGCCCTGGCTCGCGGGCACGGCGCTCCTCCACTCGGCGATCGTGGTCGAAAAGCGCGCGAGCCTGAAGAGCTGGACCATCCTGCTCGCGATCCTGGCCTTCTCGCTCTCGCTGCTCGGCACCTTCCTGGTGCGCTCGGGCGTGCTCACCTCGGTCCACGCCTTCGCCGTCGATCCGGCGCGCGGCGTGTTCGTCCTCGCGCTGCTCGCGGTCGCGATCGGCGGCTCGCTTGCGCTCTACGCCTGGCGCGCGCCGCAGCTCCAGGGCGGCGGGCTGTTCGCGCCGATCTCGCGCGAAGGCGGTCTGCTGCTCAACAATCTGCTGCTCTCGACGGCCTGCGCGACCGTGCTACTCGGCACGCTCTACCCCCTGCTCATGGAGACGGTCGGCGGACCCAAGATCTCGGTCGGGCCGCCTTACTTCGATGCCACTTTCGGGCCGCTCATGGTGCCGCTGGTCATCGCCATCCCGATCGGCGCCATGCTCGCCTGGAAGCGGGGCGATCTGCCGGGCATCATCGGGCGCCTCAAGGTGGCGCTCGCGATCACCGCGGCAGCCGTGCTGACCCAGCTCGTGCTCACCCGTGGGAGCGGCATTCTCGCCGCCGGCGCCATGGCGCTCGCGGTCTGGGTGGTCGCCGGCTCGCTGGTCGAGCTCGCGACCCGCATCCGGCTGTTTCGAGTGCCGCTCGCGCAGAGCTGGCAGAGGGCGTGCGGCCTGCCGCGCTCGGCCTGGGCGATGACGCTCGCGCATATCGGGGTCGGCATCTTCGTCGCCGGCGTCACCGCATCGAGCGCCTGGCGACAGGAGGCCATCCTGGCGATGCGCCCCGGCGACAGCACCGAGCTCGCCGGCTATCAGTTCAGGCTCGATCGGATCGACGAGCGCCAGGGGCCGAACTACGGCGCGCGCCGCGCGACCTTCGAGATCACCTCCGGCGGCCGGCCGGTCGCCACGCTGCACCCCGAGAGACGCTTCTACCCGGTGGAGCGGCAGGCAACCACCGAGGCCGGCATCGATCCCGGTCTGCTCCGCGATCTGTACGTCGTGCTGGGCGATCCCGTGCAGGGGCCGGCCGCTTCTGGCGGCGAGCAGACCGTGCGGATCTACGTCAATCCGCTGGTGATGTGGATCTGGGGCGGGGTGGCGATCATGGGGCTGGCGGGCGTCTGGTCCCTCTCCGACCGGCGGCATCGGGTCGGTGCGCCAAGACCCGCGCTCGCGCGGCGCCGCAGCCCGGCGCCCGCGCCGGCAGGCGCCGACTGACATGACCCCGCGCCGGCTCCTGTTCCTGATCCCGGTTCTGGTGTTCATCGGCGTCGGCATCGGGCTCGCCGTCGGTCTGACCCGCGACCCGAGCGTTCTGCCCTCGGCCCTGATCGACAAGCCGGCCCCGAGCTTCGCTCTGCCGCCGATCGAGGCCAAGGACGGCGCGGGCCTGTCGAGCGCCGACCTCAAGGGCAAGGTTGCGCTGGTCAACGTGTTCGCGTCCTGGTGCGTGCCCTGTCGGGTGGAGCATCCGATCCTCTTGCGGCTCGCGCAGGATGGGGTGCCGGTCTACGGCATCAACTACAAAGATCCGGCCGACCAGGCCGCCGCCTACCTCGATCAGCTGGGCGATCCGTACAAGCGAATCGGCGCCGATCGCGACGGCCGGGTGGCGATCGATTTCGGCGTCTACGGCGTGCCCGAGACCTTCGTGATCGACCGGAACGGTCGGATCCGCCTGCGCCATGTCGGCCCGATCCGGCCGGAGGATGTCGACCGCGAGCTCAAGCCGCTGCTCGAGAAACTGCAACGCGAGCAAGGGACGACGCCTCTTGCCGGGGCGGAGGCCGCTGGCTCGTGAGGCGCCTGATCTGGCTCTGCCTGCTGCTGGCCTGCCTTTCAGGCGGCTGGGCGCTCGCCGCCACCAACCCCGATGAGATGCTCAAGGACCCCGTTCTGGAGGGGCGCGCCCGCGCCCTCAGCAAGCAGCTGCGCTGCCTGGTCTGCCAGAACCAGTCGATCGATGATTCGGATGCCGATCTCGCCCGCGACCTGCGCCGGATCGTGCGCGAGCGGCTCGTGGCGGGCGACAGCGACCAGCAGATCATCGGCTTTCTGACCGCGCGCTACGGCGACTTCGTCCTGCTCAGGCCGCCGCTCGAGCCTGCGACCTGGGGCCTCTGGTTCGGACCTGGTCTGCTGCTGGTGATCGCCGCCGGCGGTATCGGCGTCTATCTCGTCCGGCGCCGGCGCGGCCAGGGGGCGCCCACGCCGCTGAGCGCCGAGGAGCGGGCGCGGCTCGATGAGCTCTTGCGCCGCGCGGCGGCCCCCGATCGGCCCTGACCCGGAGATCCGGCCGAGTTCGCGCGCCCGGGTTGGTGGCGCGGGGCGCGCCCCGCGAAGCTGAAGACTTCGCGGGACCGGCATAAGGCGCTCAGACCGCCAGAAGCAGCAGGACGACGGCAAAGTGGATGGCGAGCCCGGTCAACCAGGCGAGCGCGCCCGGGCGGCCCTGGTCGGTCCGTCGAGCGCGCCGCAGGGCGCGGCCATGGAAGTCAGAATCGGCGGTCGGCGTGGCGTCGGGCACCGTGTTTCCCCGCTCTGAGCCCCGGCGAAGCGTCGAGCGGATGATGATCGCGTCGCCTTAGCACTGGGTTAAAGGCGCTCCCCGGCCCTCGATGCCGCTTGGCGTCTGCAGCCGGCCGCGCTATGACATCCTGGTGCAGGAATCACCATATCTCACCAGTTTGAATCGGGAGCAACGCGCCGCGGTCACCTATGGCGTCCCGGCCGCGGACGCTCTCGAGCCCGGGCCACCGCTCCTGATCCTGGCCGGCGCCGGCTCCGGCAAGACGCACACCCTCGCCCATCGGGTGGCGCATCTGATCGTCCGCGGCGCGCGGCCGCAGCGTATCCTCTTGCTCACCTTCACGCGCCGCGCCGCCGAAGCCATGATCCGCCGGGCCGAGCGCATCTGCGGCCAGGCGCTCGGCGGCATGCCCGCGCTCGCGGATACGATCGAGTGGGCGGGCACGTTCCACGCCCTGGGCGCGCGCCTGCTTCGCCTCTACGCCCGGCCGATCGGCCTCGATGCCGGCTTCACGGTCCTCGACCGGGGCGACGCTGCGGACCTCATGAATCTGGTGCGCGACGAGCTGGGACTGAGCCGCAAGGCCAGCCGCTTCCCGAAAAAGGAGACCTGCCTCGCGATCTACTCCTACGCCGTCAATGCGCAGGCGCCGCTCGAGCGCGTCCTGCCGAAGATGTTTCCCTGGTGTGACGACTGGCAGCGGGAGCTGAAGGAGCTGTTTCGCGCCTACCTCGCCGCCAAGCAGCGCCAGAACGTGCTCGACTACGACGACCTGCTGCTCTACTGGGCGAGGATGATGGACGTGGCCGAGATCGCCTCGGACGTCGCGCGCCGGTTCGACTTCGTCCTGGTCGACGAATATCAGGACATCAACGCGCTCCAGGCCTCGATCCTGCTCAAGCTCCGGCCGGGCGGCCACGGCCTCACCGTCGTCGGCGACGACGCGCAGGCGATCTACGGCTTTCGCGCGGCGAGTGCCCGCAACATTCTCGACTTTCCGGGACTGTTCCAGCCGCCCGCCGAGGTGGTCAAGCTCGAGCAGAACTATCGCTCCAACCAGCCGATCCTCGAGGCCGCGAACGGCATCATGGGGCTGGCGGCGGAGGGCTTCACGAAGACGCTCTTCTCGGAGCGGCGCTCGAACCAGAGGCCGTATCTGGCCGCGGTGCGCGACGAGGCGGCGCAGGTCGACTACGTGGTCGAGCGGATTCTCGAGAACCGGGAGGCGGGCACGGATCTTCGCGAGCAGGCCGTGCTGTTTCGCACCGCGCACCACAGCGCTCTCCTCGAGGTCGAGCTCGCCCGACGCAACATCCCCTTCGTCAAGTACGGCGGGCTCAAGTTCCTCGAGACGGCGCACATCAAGGACGTGCTGGGCTTCCTTCGCTGGGCGGAGAACCCACGCGACCGGGTCGCCGCGTTCCGCGTCCTGCAGCTGCTGCCCGGGATCGGTCCCGGCAGCGCGCGCCGGGCGCTCGATCACCTCGAGCGCGAGCGTTTTCGCTTTGCGGCGCTGGCCGACTTCCGGCCGCCGGCCGCGGCCGCCCGGCATTGGACTCAGCTGGTCGGCCTGGTGGATCGGCTGGCGGCGGAGCGCAACTGGTCCGGCCAGATCGAGCAGGTCCGGCGCCTCTACGACCCGCTTCTGGAGGAGCGCTACGACGTCGTCCGCGGCCGGCTCGCCGACCTCGAGCAGCTCGAGCAGATCGCCGCCGCCCAGCCCTCGCGCGAGCGGTTCCTCGTCGAGCTGACCCTGGATCCACCGCAGGCGAGCGGCGACGAGGCGGGCACACCGATCCTGGACGAGGATTTCCTGATCCTCTCGACCATCCACTCGGCCAAGGGGCGCGAATGGAAGGTCGTCCAGGTCCTCAATGTGGTCGACGGCTGCATTCCCTCCGACATGGCGACCGGCTCGGTCGAGGAGATCGAGGAGGAACGGCGCCTCCTCTACGTCGCCATGACCCGGGCGAAGGACGAGCTGCACCTGATCCAGCCGCTTCGCTTCTACACCCACGGCCAGAGCCGCTATGGCGACCGCTACGTCCAGGCGCCGCGCTCGCGCTTCATAGCGGACGCCCTGCTCGGGCTGTTCGATCGGGTGGCAGCCGGGCTGGCGCTGGCCGGCTCTGGCCCCGGTCTGGCCGAGCCGTCCACGCTGCCGAGGATCGACATCGGCGCCAGCCTGCGCGAGATGTGGGACTGACCCGGAGATGCTGGGCTCGCCTGGCGATGTCCCTCAGCCCGCGAGGCGGAGGAACACCACCAGGACCGCGATCATCTGGGTGCCATTCAGCAGAACGCTCGTGCGGTGCAGTCGGGCAAACCGCCGGCCGGCCACCGCATCACCGGCGAGGTCGGCATCGCGGGCGGCGTTGATCCTCGGCCGCGCGATCAGGGCCAGAACCGGCCCCTCCCAGCCTTGCCAGGCGCAGAGCGCGGCGAGCGCCGACAGCACTGTCATGACCCGGTAGTAGACCGGAAAGACCTGGCGGATGAAACCGCCGGCAACCTCGGCGGGCAGCTTCGTGAACACCAGCGGCGCGTAGACGAATGCGAAAAAGGTCATGCCGCCGAGCAGCAGCGCGGCGAGCAGGGTCGCGGCCATGTTCAGGGTGAGGTAGCCGGCCATGGCTCGAAGGATGGCAGGTCCGCCGCCCGGCGCAAGAGGGTCGCCCGGGCGCCTCAGTGCAGGGGCCAGACCAGCACGATCATCGGCGTCGCGGCCAGCAGGATCAGCACCTCGAGCGGCAGCCCCATCCGCCAGTAGTCGCCGAAGGCGTAGCCGCCCGGGCCCATCACCAGAGTGTTGTTCTGGTGCCCGATCGGGGTCAGGAAGGCGCAGGAGCCGCCGACCGCCACCGCCATCAGGAACGGATCGGCGTTGACCCCAAGGTCCCTCGCGACGGTCGCGGCGATCGGCGCCATGACCACCACGGTCGCGGCATTGTTGAGGATGTCCGAAAGCGTCATGGTGACGATCAGCAGAACCACCAGCACGACCACCGGCGGCACCCCGCCCGCGAGGGCCACGATGCCGCCCGCGATCAGCTTGGCCGCGCCGGTGCTCTCGAGCGCGCCGCCGATCGGAATCATGGCGCCGAGCAGAACGATCACCGGCCAGTCGATCGCCTCGTAAACCTCCCGTGGCGTGATCAGATTGGCGACCACGACCCCGACGCCGGCGAGCCCGAAAGCGATCTGGAGCGGCAGGAGCCCGAAGGTCGCGGCGGCGATCGCGGCAGCGAACAGGGCGATGGCCAGGCCGCCGCGCCCGCGCTGGCCGATCTGCATGCCGCGTCCGGCGAGCGGTAGCCAGCCGAGCGTGGCGAAGACGCCCGCGAGGCGATCGGTCTCGCCCTGCAGCAGCAGGACGTCGCCGGCGCGGATGCGGAAGTTGCGCAGCCGCCCGCGATAGGGCTTGCCCTGGCGCGAGGCCGCCAGGGCGGCCGAGGCCATCGCGATCGGCATCAGGAGCGCCAGCGCGCCGACGTTGTTCATGACCGCCGACATCAGAGCAGCGATCCGGCGAGGACCGCGATGTGGCGCGACGTGGTCGTGGGTCGCCGCCATCACGTATCTGATCAGGACGTCGGTGGCGCCGGTGGCGCTCAGCACGCGGCTCAGGATCAGGACCATCGCCACCGTCACGGTCGCCGGGTGGCCGAAGCCGGCGAAGGCCTGCTCGAACGGCACGAGCCGCAGAAGCACAGCCACCATGAGAGCGAAGAAGGCGACCACGTCGTAGCGCCAGCGGCCCCAGGCGAACAGGCCGAGGACGCCCGCGAGCAGGATGCAGATGAGGACCTGGGGGCTGCTCACGCAGGCTCCCGGGCAGCTCGTGCAAAGGTCGAGCACCCTAGGGCCTGGCGGGGAATCACTACCAGAACGAAACGCTTACCGAGGCTCGCCCTGCCACCAGGGGAGCTCTTGAGCAAGCCTTGTAATTACCTCAAATCAGCTGAGCATCGGAGAGCCGGGCGCGAGGCGCGGCCTGGTAAGGTCGCGCCCCGTGCTCACGATACTTTACTGCTGGTTGGATAGTCTGAACGATCCGCTAGCCGCGGTACATTACGTCGGTCAGCGCCTGCTGCAGTTTGGCGATACCTTCGTCGGTCTTGCCCGAATTGCAGAGCTTCATGCCTTCGTCGCGCTCTGCCGTCGCCTTCCTTGATGCGCTCGGAATCGCATCTTGCAGATCCGTCGCGATTTGGGACTCCAGCTGAGTGCACTGCTGCATGCCGCTCGACTGAGCGGAGGTGGAAGTTTGCGCGGCAAAGGCGGACACGCTGAGCATCAGCGCCGCGGCCGTCGCAGGGACCACGAAACGCATGATCATGGGTCAACCCTTTCCCTGTGTGTCGGATTCGCCACCCGAGAACCTAATGAACAGTAATGACGCTGGGTTTGACCAGTCGATCCTGGACTGATTGCCCGTAACGGCGAAGTATTTACCGATGCACGCGGACTGGCGGGGAGTCGCGCCGCGGTGAGGGCGGTCCGGCGCCGGCGCGGAAAGGTGGTCTATCCGGCCGGCGGTGGCACGACCACGCGATCGTAGGGATGGCGGTGGCTGATCAGGCCGCTGTGCAGGAAGACGTCAAGCGCGACCTCGTAGTCATCGCGCGCGATCTCGAGCGATCCCTGCCAGCAGCCGAGGCGCTGATAGGCGGCGATCGTGCGCGCGAGGACCGCCTGCTCAACCCCCGGCAGGAACGCCGCCTCGGCCGCGCCGATCGCCTCGGCCGGAGCGCTCGCGACCCAGCTGCGCGACTTCCGATAGGCGCGCGTGAAGGCCCGTGCCGTCTCGGTCTGGAGCCAGCCGCTGGTGGCGGAGAGGCTGCTGAACGCGACCGGCCCGATCGCCTCGCCGACCGAAGCGACAATATGGCCGACGCCGTCCCGCTCCAGCTGCTGCGGTGCCGGCCCCTGGAGGTGGACGTAATCGCCCTCGCCCCGGCGGAACGCCGCCGCCATCGCCTCTGGCCCACCGGCATCGAGCACTTCGAGGGCGGCTAAGTCGACGCCGTGTCTGTGCAAAGCGTACTTGAACATCGCGAGCGGCTGGCCGCCGTGGTCGACCAGGACACGGGCGCCGGCGAGCTTGGACCAGGCGAAGTCGGGCTCGGGGCGCCGCCCGGCGATGAAGAAGCCGTCCCGCTGATTGATCTGGGCGAAGTGCACGATGTCGGAGGTCTCGCCCCGCTCGAGCGGTGCCCAGCTGGCTGAGGGCGCCGACTGGATCAGCTGCACGCTACCGCCGGCCAGGCGCGCGCGTGGCGATTCACCGGCGCCGGCGACCGAGAATTCGGCTTCGAGCCCTTCCGCCTCGAGGAAACCGCCCGCCTGGGCGGCGATCAGCGCGCTGTAGAACGCCGAGTAGCGGGAGAACATGATGCGGATCTTGGCCATCTCCGCTCTCCGCTCATCCGGTCAGGGTCGATGGCGGCCGGCGCGCGGTTCAGGGCAGCGTGCGCATGGTCGCGGTGCTGAACGGCCCCCGGTTGGTGCCGTAGATGATCCGTCGCTGGCGGCTGAAACCGAGCGGCGGCACGTCCGGTGCCTGCTCGAGCGCTGCCGAGTTCGACGCGCCGCTGGTCGTGCTCTCGGCCTCCGGGACGTTCAAGAGCCGCTTCGAGCCGAGCGTGACGACCATGCCGGGGGGTGGATTGGCGAGCACGTAGCCGCCATCGGCGGTGCGCAGGTAGCTGTCGTCAAGCGCCGCCTTTGCGGCGCCGGCCGCGGACGTGGCCGCCGGCCCGCCCGGCGCCGGCGGTGGGATCGCTTGCTCGATCGCCTTGGCCTCGGGATCGTAGGGGCTGCGGCTGAACCAGCCGAGCGTCTCGTCATAGTAGGGAATCTGCTGACAGGCCCCGAGGCTCAGAAGAGCGATAGCCGCCGCGCCGGATCGGGCTGAGACGAGCGCTGACATCAGAACGGTTCTCCCTTGGGCCGGCCTACGGCGCCATGCGCGGCGCGCGACCGGCGACTCGCTCACGCCGGTTCATGACGCGCGGGCCCCTTCCGATGGCGCCTTCGCAGGCGGCGTGGCCCCGGCGGTCGCCGGCGCCTGCTCGGTCGCGGGCGCCCAGCCGCCGCCCAGCGCCTTGTACAGCCGAATCAGATTCTCGGTCACCAGGCCCGTGCTCTGGGCGAGGGCGTCCTCCTGCGTGAACAGCGAGCGCTGGGTGTCGAGCACGTTCTGGAAGTCGGTCAGGCCGGTCCGGTAGAGGGTTTCGACCAGGCGGTTGGATGCCTGGGCGGCGACCACCGAGCGCCGCAGCGCCTCCTGGCGGATTTTCTCCTCGGTATAGGCGGCGATGGCGTCCTCGACGTCCTCGACGCCGGTCAGGACGGTCTGCTCGTATGTCGCCAGCAACCGCTGGGTCATTGCGTCCTGGAGGTTGATGTTGCTGCGGATCCGCCCGGCGTCGAAGATGTTCCAGTTGAAGGCCGGCCCGAAGGAATAGCTCCGGGAATCCCATTTGAATACATTGCTCGACGAGAAGGCCTCGAAGGCGAAGGTGCCCGAGAGCGTAAAGCGCGGGTAGAGGTCGGCGGTCGCCACGCCGATCTGGGCGGTCTGGGCGGCGAGCTGGCGCTCCGCGAAGCGGATGTCGGGACGCTGGCGGAGCAGCTCGGCCGGCAGCCCGACGGTCACCTGCTTGGGCGGCCCCGGGATCGGGGCAGGCGCCGCTAGCTTGGCGTCGACCGCGCTCGGGAACTGCCCGAGCAGCACCGCCAGTCGATGCACCGACTGCGCCAGCGCGTTGCGTAGCTGCGGCACGACGGCCTCGGTCGTGGCGAGGTTCAGCTGGGCCTGGCGAACGTCGAGGTCCGGGGCGAGGCCCGCGCGGTTGCGATCGATCGTCAGGCGCAGCGCGCCTTGCTGGGTTTTGACGTTGTTGAGCGCCGACTGAATGCGCGCCTGCAGCGTACGTATCTCGACGTAGTTCGTGGCGACGTCGGCGTACAGCAGCACGAGCGTGTCGCGGTAGTCCCAGATCGATCCGCCCAGGCTCGCGTCGGCCGACTCGACGTTGCGCCGGATCCGGCCCCAGAAGTCGAGCTCCCATGTGGCGTCGAGACCGACGCTATAGAAAGTATCGATGCGGTTTTGCGGCGGCACGGTGCTCCGGGCGACCCCCTTGCTGATCCGGCTGTTCTCGATCGTGCCGATGGCGTCGACCGAGGGGAACTGCTGCCCGCCGGCGATACCGAGCTGCGCGCGCGCCTGCTGAATTCGGGCCACCGCCTGCTTGAGGTCGAGGTTGCCCACGGTCGCCCGGTCGATCAGCCCGTCCAACACCGGATCGTT
The DNA here is from genome assembly GCA_046727895.1 of Pseudomonadota bacterium. Classification (GTDB taxonomy): domain Bacteria; phylum Pseudomonadota; class Alphaproteobacteria; order Geminicoccales; family Geminicoccaceae; genus DATAOG01. Next base: position 11,134 of record JBKPDM010000523.1, read on the forward strand.
GAGCACGTCCCACCAGGTGCGCAGATCGGCCTTGCCCTCGGCGAGACCCTCGGTCAGCTTCTGCTGCCAGAGGTCGGGCATCTCCGTCTTGGGCGCCTCGTAGTTCGGCCCGACCGCGCAGCCGCCGAGCAGGGCGACCGCCACGACCGCCAGAGCCTGGTACCGGCTCCACGGCCGCCGCTGGCGCTGCTGCCCCCACCCGATCATCGCGGCGCTCTTCCCCGTCTCGTCATTCGCGCACGTCTTTGCCGGCGCATGGTAGAGACACAAGCGGTGCGCCGCAACCACCGCTGCGACGAAGATCGGACCGTGCGGGCGTGGCGCTCGTCGGCGCCGCTGCGCCCGGACGCGATCGCTCCACAATGATCTCTCTTCTGGCTGACCCTCCACCGGGCACCTCGCTGCTGATCTTTTGGTGGTGCCAGCGAGCGAGCCGTGCCAGACTGGCTCAGGAGCCGGCGGAGAGGCCCAATGATGCGGCTCTACGATTACTGGCGCAGCTCGGCCGCCTATCGGGTGCGGATCGCGCTGAACTTCAAGGGATTGGCCTACCGGCAGGTGGCGATCGACCTCCGCGCGGGCGCGCAGCGGACCCCGAAGTTCCTCGAGATCAACCCGCAGGGCCTGGTGCCCTGCCTCGAGGATGACGACGGCGTCGTTCTCACGCAGTCTCTGCCGATCCTCAACTATCTGGAGGAGCGTCATCCCGAGCCGCCGCTCCTGCCCAAGGATCTGGAGGGGCGGGCCAGATCGCGCGCGATCGCGCTGGCGGTCGCCTGCGAGATCCACCCCCTGAACAACCTCCGGGTCCTCAAGCACCTCGAGCGCGAGCTCGGGCTCGACGAGGTGCGCCGCCTCGAGTGGTATCGGCACTGGGTCACCGAAGGCTTCGCTGCGATCGAGATCATGCTGGCGCGCGTGGCTGGCGATTTCTCGATCGGCGATGCGCCGACCCTGGCCGACGTCTGTCTCGTCCCGCAGGTCTACAACGCGCGGCGCTATCAGTGCGACCTGGAGCCTTACCCGGTGATCCGGCGGATCGACGAACGCTGCCGTCAGATCGACGCCTTCGCGCGCGCCGCCCCCGAACACCAGCCGGACGCCAGATCGTAGGTTCGAGGTCGAGGCGGCCACGCTCGGAGGCCGTTTGACCCTTTCTTAATCGCTGCCGGCCGTAATCCGCCATCGCGGGTCTCAGCGGTGCGAGCCGGACAAACCATGGCGAGCGGTCGCAGCGACGTTCACGAACCGACTGTGGCGGTCGGCCTCGGTCCAGACGCCGGTGCCGGCGTGCTGCCGCTGTTCGCCGCCACCCTGCTGCTGAGCGCGCTGCTCCTGTTCTGGGTCGAGCCGATGTTCACCCGGATGGTGCTGCCGCTGCTCGGCGGCTCGCCCGCGGTCTGGAACACCGCCATGGTGTTCTTCCAGACCGCTCTCCTGGCCGGCTACGCCTATGCTCACGCCATGGCGCGATGGCTGAACCGGCGCCGCCAGATCGCCCTGCATCTCGGCCTGCTGGCACTCGCCTCGATCGGCCTGCCGATCGGGATCGGTGCCGGGTGGATGCCGCCGACCGAGGGCACGCCGGTCCTCTGGCTGGCTGCCCTGCTCGCCTGCTCGCTCGGGCTGCCGTTTCTGGTCGTCTCGGCGACCGCACCGCTGTTGCAGCTCTGGTTCGCCGCGAGCGGCCACCGCACCGCAGGCGACCCCTATTTCCTGTACGGGGCAAGCAACCTCGGCAGCATCGTGGCGCTGCTCGGCTATCCGCTGCTGCTCGAGCCGACCCTCGACCTCGATCAGCAAAGCCGGCTCTGGAGCCTCGGCTATGCGACGCTCGCCCTTCTGGTGGCGGGCTGCGCGATGACGGCATGGCGGCGCGCGCCGCTCGCTGCCGCAAGGTCCGACGTCGGCGCTCTGGGCGCGTGCCCGACCCCCGGCTGGCGCCTCGCCTGGCTGGCACTCGCCTGCGTGCCCTCCGCCCTGCTGCTCGCGGTGACCGCGCACATCACGACCGACCTCGCCGCCGTGCCGCTGCTCTGGGTCATCCCGCTCGCCCTCTATCTCTCGACCTTCGTCCTGACCTTCGCCAGCCGGCCGTGGTTGAAGCATGCCTGGATGGTCAGGGCGCAGCCGTTCGTGCTGATCCCGCTCGCCCTGCTATTCTCCTGGAACGTCGCCTTCTGGCTCGCGCTCCCGCTGCATCTGGGCGCCTTCTTCGTCACCGCCATGGTCTGTCACGGCGAGCTCGCCGGGCGACGCCCCGCAGCCCCTCAGCTGACCGAGTTCTACCTCTGGCTGGCGATCGGCGGCATGCTCGGCGGCGTGTTCGCGGCCTTGCTCGCCCCTTCGCTATTCGATGCCGTCTGGGAGTACCCTATCGCGCTCGCCGCCGCCTGCCTGTTGCGCCCTTGCATGACCGGCCGGGATGCCAGGCGCTCGCTCGACCTGCTGCTGCCGCTTGCGGTGCTCGTCCTCATGACCCTAGAGGCACACTGGCGGTATCTCGGCTTGCCGGACCTTGGCACGGTCGGCGTGTTGGCGTTCTTCGTCCCGGTTGCGATGCTGCTCTACGGCATGGCCGAGCGGCCGCGCCGCTTCGGCCTCGGCATGGCCGCGGCGCTCGGAGCGGCGCTGATCGGCGCCGATGCGCAGCAGGTCGTGGCACGGCAGCGGAGCTTCTTCGGCGTCTACACGATCAAGCACGATCCCGCCGGCTACAACATCCTGATCCACGGCACGACCGTGCACGGCGCCGAGCAGACCGACCCGCAAGGGTGGCGCGAGCCGCTCACCTACTATCTGCGCGACGGCCCGCTCGGCCAGTTGTTCGCGGCCCGTGCAGGCGATCCGCCCCAGACCATCGGCGCGATCGGCCTCGGGGTCGGCACGGTCGCCTGCTACCGGCGCCCGGGCCAGCGCTGGACCTTCTACGAGATCGATCCGCTGGTCGAGCGGATCGCCCGCGACCCGCACTTCTTCCACTATCTCGAGGGCTGCGCGCCGGAGGCGGAGGTGGTTCTGGGTGACGCGCGGCGCTCGTTGCGCCAGGCGCCGGACGGACGCTACGATCTCCTGATCCTGGACGCCTTCAGCTCCGATGCGATCCCGGTGCATCTTTTGACGCGCGAGGCTCTTGCGCTCTATCTCGAGAAGCTGGCCCAAGATGGGGTGATCGCGCTGCACATCTCCAACCGCAATCTCGAGCTCGCGCCGATCGTCGCCGATCTGGTCGCCGCTGCGGGCGTGATGGCCTGGCGGCAGGAGCACGAGCCGCCGCGCGGAGAGCTCGCGCGCTATCGCAGCGCCTCGAGCTGGATCGTGATCGCCCGCCGCCGCGCCGATCTCGGCGGCCTCGCCGATGATCCCCGCTGGTCGCGCCTCGTCGCCCGGCCGGATCGGCGGCCCTGGACCGATCAGTTCTCCAATATCGTGGGCACGCTCCGCTGGCGTCTCTGACGCGAAGCCCCTTGAAACTGCTGCGGCCCGCGCCAATAGTCCGCCCTGGACCGTCCTTCCAACCGATCAGCGCTCCGCAGCGCTCGAGACCGCGCAGGGTGCCGGAGCGTCAAGCAGGCGGAGCGGGTCGATGGCGAACCGACAATACATCTCCTACCCGCTGACGCGGGGCCGCACCTCGCGCCAGGCGCACGCCGATTTCCCGGCCCACACCTACGAGCGCGAGCTCGGCAAGGAGGGCTTCTTCGGCCCCGCGACCCACATGTACCACAGCCATCCGCCGACCGGCTGGGTCGACTGGGAGGGGCCGCTTCGGCCGCGCTGCTTCGACTTCAATCGGATCCGGGCCGACATGGCCTCGCCCTGGGACGCCGCGCTCTGTCTGCACAACGCCAACGCCAAGCTCAGCTACTGGCGGGCGCCGACCCGGATGGACCATCTGGCGCGCAACGGCGACGGCGATCAGCTGATCTTCGTCCACGAGGGCGCGGGCGACCTGTTCTGCGACTACGGTCACCTCGAGTTCCAGAGCGGCGACTACATCGCCCTGCCGCGCAGCACCATGTGGCGGATCGAGTGCGCGACGCCGGTCCGCGCGCTCCTGATCGAGGCGACCGGCGGCACCTTGATGCTGCCCGACAAAGGCCTGGTCGGCCAGCACGCGATCTTCGATCCGGCGATGCTCGACGTGCCGCAGATCGACGAAGCGTTCCTCGGCCAGCAGGGCGAGGTCGAAACCAGGGTCCGGATCAAGCGGCGCGATGCGATCAGCACCGTGACCTATCCGTTCAATCCGCTCGATGCGGTCGGCTGGTCGGGTGACCTCTGCGTCTGCCGGATCAACGTCCGTGAGATCCGGCCCTTGATGAGCCATCGCTACCACCTGCCGCCCTCCGCCCACACGACCTTCATCGGTCCGCGCTTCGTCGTCTGCACCTTCTGCCCGCGGCCGCTCGAGACCGATCCCGGCGCCTTGAAGCTGCCGTTCTTCCACAACAACGACGATTTCGACGAGGTGCTGTTCTACCACTCGGGCGACTTCTCGAGCCGCGACAACATCGAGGCCGGCATGGTGACGCTCCATCCCTGCGGCTTCACCCACGGGCCGCACCCCAAGGCGCTGCGCGGCATGTTCGAGGCGAGGCGCGAGGCGACCGATGAATACGCGGTCATGCTGGACGCCCGCGACGCCCTCGAGGTCGCCGACGCGGCGCACGCGGTCGAGAACGAGGACTACGTCAACAGCTGGCGGGCGCCCGGCGAGCCTGCGCCAAGCGCGCCCACGGTTGCCGCCGGCGACGACGACTGAGCCGCCCGCGCTGCCGGGCCGGCGACGAAGCTCGCCTCTCTGAAGGGACCCGGCCGCGACGGGCGGCTGGTGATCGTGAGCCGCGACCTCGCGCGCGCGGTCGAGGTGCCGCCGATCGCGCGGACGCTCCAGGCGGCGCTCGACGATTGGGCGGCGATCGAGCCGGCGCTCCGCCAGACGGCCGAGCGGCTGGAGCGGGGCGAGCTCGGAGCGGAGGACGTCTTCCCGTTCGACCCGGCGGCCTGCGCAGCACCCCTGCCGCGCGCCTACCAGTTCGCCGACGGCAGCGCGTACCTGAACCACGTGGCACTGGTCCGGAAAGCGCGTGGCGCCGAGCTGCCGGATTCCTTCCTCGATGATCCCCTGATGTATCAGGGCGCCTCGGACGGCTTCCTCGGACCCACCGACCCGATCGAGGTCATCGACGAGGCATTCGGCATCGATCTCGAGGCCGAGGTCGCGGTGATCACCGACGACGTGCCGATGGGCGTCTCTGCCGAGGCGGCGCTCGGCCACGTCAAGCTGGTCATGCTCCTGAACGACGTCTCGCTCCGCCGCCTGATCCCGAACGAGCTGGCCAAGGGCTTCGGCTTCTTTCAGGGTAAGCCGCGGAGCGCCTGCTCGCCCGTGGCGGTCGCGCCGGATGCGCTCGGCGACGCCTGGCGGGACGGCAGGCTGCATGGGGCACTTCGCTCCTCGATCAATGGCAGAGAGCTCGGCCATCCGGACGCGGGTGTCGGGATGCAGTTCGACTTCGGCCGGCTGATCGCGCACGCGGCCAAGACCCGCCCGCTCGCCGCCGGCACGATCGTCGGCTCCGGCACGGTCTCGAACGAGGAGCGAAGCGCCGGCTCGTCCTGCCTGGTCGAGGTCCGCACCATCGAGACGATCGAGAAGGGCAGGGCGGAGACGCCGTTTCTCCGCTTCGGCGATCGGGTGCGGATCGAGATGCTGGCCGCCGACGACTGCTCCATCTTCGGCGCGATCGACCAAGTCGTCGTCCCCTACGAAGGTCGATAGGGCGTCCCGCGGACCTGTTGAGCTCAGGGCGTATAGGTCACCTGGTTCGAGTAGGCCGAGCAGCCGGAGTCGTTGCAGGCCCGCGCCCGGAAATAGTAGAGCGTGCCCGACACCGCGGAGGGCATCACGTACCGGATCACGTTCGGACCCAACGGCACTGCGGTCCAGAAGCGGTATGGCGGTCGCGTCAGCGCCTGCGACCACTCGAGCTCGAAGCGGGTCTCGTCGTTGGCGTTGTCGATCCAGTCGAGATCGATCGGTGGCGAGCAGATGCGCGATATGCCCGTCTGCGCCTGGCAGACTTCCAGGTTCGATGGTGCCGCTGGCGGCGACCCGGGGGCGCGAGTCTCGACATAGACGGTGTTGGATGACTGTTCCGAACAGCCATCGCCGTTACAGGCCCACACCTTGAAACTGTACGCTGCAAACGATTGGAGATTGGTGAAGGTCACGCTCCGCTGCGCCGGGTCATTGACTCGCGGATAGACCGGGCTCTGCAGACGGACCTCGAACCTGAAGTAAGTGATCGGCTTGGCTGGTGTCGAGGCGGCATCCCAGTCGAGTTCGACGCTCGTCGTGGTCACGGTACCCGGCCGCAGGTTGGTCGGCGCTAGCGGGAGCGTGTCGAGGGTGGTTGCCACGGGCGCCGAATTCGCGCAATGGTTGGCGGCATCGCAGGCCCTTACGACAATCGTATAGATGC
>JBKPDM010000524.1:0-19075 GCA_046727895.1 Pseudomonadota bacterium
GCTCCGCCCCGGCCGGGAGCTGGCTCGCGACCAGGTCCCGCCAGCCCTCCTTCTGCGGCATCACCGGCGGCGTCGGCAGCGTCGCGGGCGCGGCGGTCGGCGCGCCGATCGCGTCCTGCAGGTAGCGGCCGGTCACCTCGCCCTTGCGGAAGAACAGGTTGTAGATGCTCCAGAAGCCGCGGCTGCGCGTGGCCGCGAGCGGGAAGCGCCGGGCGAGCGACGACAAGGAATAGAACTTCTGATATGCCCGCATGTGGCCGTCGCGGAGCTGCTGCGGCGTGAGGTTCTGCGGGCTGTAGACGATCGAGCCCTGATCGTACTTGTCCCAGTCGTAGGACACGATCCGCCGCTCGCGCTCCATCTCGTACCAGGTGATGGTCCCGGGGTAGGGCGTCAGGACCGAGTAGGCGCAGACGTCGTAGTTGGCGTCGATGTTGAACCTGACCGTCTCGTCGAACACCGAGGGGTCGTCCTCGTCGAAGCCGAACATGAACAGCCCGAAGACCAGGATGCCGTAGCTCTGGACCTTCTCGACCAGCGCCTTGAAGTTCTCCGGCCGGTTCTGGTGCTTGTGCGCGTTGCGCAGCGTCTGGAGCGAAATCGACTCAAAGCCGATGCTCAGCATGTAGCAGCCGCTCTCGGCGGCCAGCTCGAGCAGCTCGTCGTTATTGGCACCGGAGCTGTTGACCCCGGCCTGCCAGCGCACGCCGCGGCCCTTGAGCGCGCGCATCAGCTCGGCCGCCCGGCGCGGCGTGCCGAAGAAGTCGGCGTCGTTCAGCGCGATCACCCGGTTGCCGCAGCCGTCGATCTCGCGCATGACCTCGTCGACCGGCCGGTAGCGGAAGCGCAGGCCGTTCATCAGATGCTCGGCGCAGAATTTGCAGGCGAAGTGGCAGCCGCGCGAGGTCTGGATGAAGGTGCTGGTGACGTAGCGGTTGCGCCTGACCAGATCGTAGCGCGGCTCGGGTAGGCCGGCCATCGGATGCAGCCCGTCCCCCTTGTAGGTCCCGCCGAGGCACCCCTGGCGGAGATCCTCGAGCACGCGCGGCATCACCAGCTCGGCCTCGCCGATCACCACGGCGTCGGCGTGCCCGAGGGCCTCATCGGGCATGAAGCTCGGATGCACCCCGCCCATGACCACCGGCACGCCGCGGCGCCGGAACTCATCGGCGATCTCGTAGCCTCGCTCGACATAGGCGGTCATCGCCGAGATGCCGACCAGATCGGCCTTCAGGTCGAAATCGATCGGCTCGATGTTCTCGTCGATCAGCAGGACCTCGTACTGGTCGCGCGGGATCAGGGCGGCGACGGCCACGAGACCGGCAAGGGGGGAGTAGAGCGCCCGATTGAAGTACATCGGCCGCGTCGTGAAGGAGTTGGTCTTGGGATTGACGAGAACGATGCGCCGGCTCGACATGGCGTTGAACTCCCAGCTCGTTGCGACGTGCTCGTTGCGGGCCCGCTCGCGATCGAGCCTGAACGAGATCCTCCCGAATTGCAACGACGTTCGACCCGAGGGAGTTCCCTCGCTGGCGGCGGAGCGACCCGACGCTGCGTCGGATCACGAAGATGGCGGCGCCGGCGCGATCGCGAGGCCGGCCTTGCGCAGGCCTTCGGCGATGTGCTCGATGTGCGGGCCCGGCACGTTCCAGATGCGCGCCATGTCCCACAGGCGTTCGCGCACATCCGGCTTGAGCCTCAGCGCGGCTTCGATCATAGGCTGCGCCTCCTTGCTCCGACCCAGCTGGCCGAGAATCATCACTCTGAACAGCAACCACCAGATGTCGCCGGAGACGCCTTGATTTTGCGCCTCCATCCACGCCCGCTGATATTCCCGCGTCTGGTAGTGGTAATAGATAATGGGATCTTCGTACCATCCCGGGTGCTCGGGATTGAGCGCGATCGCCTTCGTCACCAGCGCGAGCCCGCGCTCCCATTCCCCCATGTAGACCAGACGCGTTCCGTAGTGGGCAAGGAGGTCGGGATCATTGGGATTGAGGGCGAGCGCCCGCTCCCCGGCCGTCTTGAACCCCGTGAGATCGTGCCGATCGAACAGAGCGTTCGCGAGCATCAGCTGGGCCGTCGGATTCCGCGGTTCGATCTCGACCGCGCGGTAGGCTGCGGTAAAGGAACGCTCATAAGAATCGTAGAGCTCCGGTCGCGGATTGAAGCCGAACCGATGTTCCTGTGCGTAGATGTTCGCAAGAACCGCCCACGCGTCCGAATAATTGGGATCGAGCTCGACGGCGCGCTCCAGGCAGGCGCGCACCCTGGCGTGCTCCTCTGGGTCAAACGATCTCTGGTAATGATAGTAGCGAAGGACGCAATCATAAGCGGCAAACGACTTTGGCGGTCGGTGTTGTGCTCCGGTCAGACCCGCTTCCGCGATCATGCCGTAGCTGCTGCCAACGATTGCCGACAGCTGTTGCGATATTTCGTCCTGAATATCAAACACATTGGATGGAGTGAGTTCATCGCGATAGGTCTCTGACCAGATGATCTTGCCAGATTCCGCATCGACCAGACGAGTCGAGAGTCTGATTTGGTCTCTTTCGCGTCCGACGCTGCCGTCCAGCAGATAGTCGGCGCCGAGCTCCCGCTTAAGACGTTGAGGATCGGCCGACTGCTCCTGGTATTTCGCGGTGGATTCCATCGATAGGACGAACAATGCTTTGAACCGCGCGAGGTCCGTCACGATCTGGTCGGTGACTCCTTCGGCGAAATAGGCTTGCTCGGGATCGCCGCTCAGATTTTGGAAGGGCAACACGGCGATCTTGGGACCCCGCGGCCGCGCCAGCGCGGTGCCCTGGCTATCGCCGGACGGCGATTTGAAAGCGAGCAGGTCCGTGCCAAGCCATCCCAGCCCCCCCAGAAACGAACCGGCCACGAGGGCGGTCGTAAGCCCGTACCAGCGCGGCCTCGCGTCGCTGGGTGCCAGAGGCTTCACCACCGCTGCGGCGGCTTCGCCTGCCGCGACGGCCGGGGCCGGGTCGGGAAGCGGCTTTCCTCGCTCCTCGAAGGCCGGCACGTAACCGCCCTTCGGAATGTCGATTCGAATCGGATCCTCTCGACCGGCGGTCAGGTAGTAGCGTTCGAGGCGCCGGCGCAGCTTGGCCGCCTCGATGCGGACCACCGGATCGTGCTGCGGATCGATCGTGGCATCGCGCTCGAACACGTCGATCGCGATGCTCAGGCCCTTCAGCCGATCGGCGCGACCGGCCAGGGTCTCCTCGACGATGTACTCGAGGAAGCGGCGGTTGCGCGCCGAAGCGTCGAAGCCAGGGCTGCCGAGGATGCGCTCGAGCTGCTCGCGCACGCCGGCGGCGTTCATCAATCCTCCCTCACCCCACCAGCTGCCCCTGCTGAGGCGCACGGCTCATTCGACGAGTTGTCCGTCAATTCGTGACAGAATCGTGACAGAGCGCCCTTTGTTTACCACGCTGCGTCCTCCCTGACGCAATTGTTTTTATCCGGCCAACCGCGCCCGCCCCGCTCTGTAGGCTCCCTGTAGGCTCCCCCAAGACTCCCTCACATCCCCTGGTGGGACGGGTAAGGTCCCGGTCCAAATAACGGTACGTTGCCACTTCAGCCCGCGCAGACCCGTAGGCCGCGAGGTTCGTCCACGGATGGCTTGCAATGCGATCGAGACGCTGGCCCGCCGATTTCCGCAGCGCGCGTCGACCATCCGTCGGCTCGGGGCGCGCGACCCGAACTTTCGCTCGATCTGCGAGGACTACGCGGAGGTGCAGCGCGCCCTGAAGCATTGGCAAGCGGCCGGCCAGGCCGCGCCCGAGCGGGTCGCCGAGTACCGCCTGAGCATGCAGGAGCTCGAGGCGGAGGCTCTGGCCATCCTGGAGGCGTTCGAGGACAGGTGACTCAATCCAGCAAGGAGAACCGTCGATGAAAACCCTATCGAAACGACTGCTGGCGGCCGCGATCCCGATCGCGCTCGCCGCCACCGTGGCCGGCGTGTCGCCCGCCTCGGCGCAGGAGGCGAAAAAGCCGAACATCCTGTTCATCATGGGCGACGACATCGGCATCATGCAGCCGAGCGTCTACCACCGCGGCCTGATGGTCGGCGAGACGCCGAACATCGACAAGATCGCGAATCAGGGCGGGCTCTTCATGGACTACGTCGCCATGCAGAGCTGCACGTCCGGGCGCAACGTGTTTTTCACCGGCATGTATCCGCTGCGCACCGGCATGATCCCGCCGCAGCTGCCCGGCAGCCCGTCCTATCTCCAGCCCGGCACGCCGGCGATCGCCAAGTTCCTCTATGATCTCGGCTACACCACCGGCGAGTTCGGCAAGAACCACCTCGGCGATCACACCGCCGCCCTGCCGACGGCGCACGGCTTCCAGGAGTACTGGGGCTATCTCTACCACCTCGACGCCGTGCAGCAGGTGAGCTTTCCCGACATCAACAAGTCGCCGACCGAGCAGACCGTGGCGCCGCCGTGCAAGAACACGCCGATCCCCGGGATTCCCGAGGTTCCGGGCGCGGTCGATCCTAAAACGACGACCTGCCTGACGCCGCCGCGCCCGATCATCTGGTGCAAGTCCTCGGATGGCACGGAGGCGAACCAGAGCTGTCAGGACGAAGGCCCGATGACGCTCGACCGGTCGCGCACCGTGGACGAGGAGATCTCGGCCAAGGTCATCGACTTCCTCGACCGCAATGACCCCAAGAAGACCGGCAAGCCGTTCTTTGTCTGGTACAATCCGGCGCGCATGCACGTCGTGACCATGCTGCCGCCGAAATACGAGGCCATGCTGGGCGAGAAGGGCGGCAAGGACTGGGGCGTCAACGAAGCCGGCATGAAGCAGATGGACGACAACATCGGCCTGGTCCTCGAGAAGCTCGAGACTATGGGGGCGGTGGACAACACCATTGTCGTCTTCACGACCGACAACGGCGCCGAGGCGATCACCTTCCCCGACGGCGGCGTGACGCCGTTCAAGGGCCAGAAGGGCGAGGCCTACGAAGGCGGCTATCGGGCGCCGGCGGTCATCCGCTGGCCAAGCGTGATCAAGCCGGGTACGATATTCAAAGACCTGTTCGCCGCGCTCGACTGGTTGCCGACCTTCGTCGAGATCGCGGGCGGCCCGAAGGCCGACGGCCTGAAGAAGCAGCTCGAGGAGGGCAAGTACCCCGGCATCGTCAAGACCACGCTGGATGGCGTCAACCAGATCGACTACCTGACCGGCAAGTCCGACAAGTCGGCGCGCGACTACTTCTTCTACTTCTCGGGCGCGACGCCGTCGGCGGTGCGCTACAAGAACTGGAAGATGTACTACAGCATGTCCCAGCCCGGGGCCGACGGCTGGATCCTGCCGCTGGTGCCGTTCCACTTCACCCTGGTCGACAACATCAAGCGCGACCCGTTCGAGCAGGCGGTCGGTCTCCAGCAGAAGACGGCCATGAGCATCGGCGGCGCGCTCGCCGCTCCGATGACCGCGTTCCAGTACGACTGGAACATGCTGCCGATCGGCCAGCAGCTCTGGCTCAAGTGGTTCGAGACGCTCAGGGAGTTCCCGCCGATGCAGGCGCCCGAGAGCTACAACCTCACCCAGGTTCTGGACATGATCAAGTCCGGCGCCGGTCACCCGAGCGACTAGCGCATCAGAGCAACCTGACGTCACCGGCGGGCGCTCCGGCAATGGGGCGCCCGCTTCCTGTCAGATGAAACGACCAAAGTCCAGCTCAGGCCCGGTCCTGCTCGCGCGATGGCGTCGGGGCGGCCGGCCGCAGCGTCGCGAGGCGCGCGCGCACGAGGTCGAGGTGCTGGCGGAGATTGTAGAGCAGATCGCTCCGCGACAGTGGCATGCTCATGGCGGCCACTCTGCGCTCCACGTCGTCGAGCCGGCGCTGGAGCGCGGCGTGCAGCTCCACGTCGTCGGGCGTCAGCTTGGCGGCTTCGCGCTCGATGGCGCGCAGCTCCCGGTACCAGCGGAAGGCGCGCGAGCGGATGTGCCAGTCGACCACTCGGGGCAGAATGCGCGCAAGGGGCAGCAGGAGGGTCAGCAGCGGGATGAGGACGACGATCGCGCGCTCGGCCAAGCTCGCCGCCCAGATCGGCAGCCGGCGCTGGAAGAATGTCGGCCCATGCTCCAGGTACTCGCGCGCGCCCTGGATGGTGGGGATCTGCGGATGGGTTGCGGTCGGGAACTCGCGGGGCTCGGAGAACAGGTCGCCCTGGCTATGGATCTCGAGTGCTGCCTGCGCCAGAACAGCCACCAGCGCCGGATGCAGGTCGCGGTCGGCGACGAGCGCCGCCACCGGCGCGATCATCGTAATGTCGTGGTCGGGCACGTTGCGGGCGAAGTCGAGTACACCTCGGTAAAGCGTCACCTCACGCAGATACATGAACCGCTGTCCGTAGGCGTGGGCGTGCACGAGATTGAGAAGGCGAACCCCTGGGACGGCAGCGAGGTCGGCAAGAACCGGGTCGGAGGCGGGCGTGACCGTCGCGACGACGTCGACCTGATCGGCACGCAGCGCGTCGGCCGCGGCGCGATCGGCGAGCGTCACCAAGGTTACGTCGTCAGGTTTCATGCCGTTGATCGCGAGCAGCTCCTCGATCATCTGGCGCGTGCCACTACCGGCCGCGCCGACCGCCACCCGCAGGCCCGCGAGCGACCTGATCATCTCCGGCTCGACCGGCTTGCGCGTGAACAGCCACAGCGGTTCCAGGAACACGCTGGCGATCGCACGGACCTTGGTGCCGCCCTCCACGGGCGCGATACCGCCCTGGGTGAAAGCGATGTCGACCCCGGCGGCCGGGTCCTGGAGCAGACGGAGGTTCTCGACCGCCCCCGCGGTCTCGCGCAGCTCGAGCGTGATCCCCTGGCGCGCCAGCTCCTCCTGGTACCGCAAACCGTAGGCGTAGTACGGCTCGTCACGGTTGGAGGTCGCCATGACGAGGTGCATGGGCGGCGCTGGCGGCAGGAAATGGTAGGCCACGAGAAGACCGAGCGAGACCAGCAGTGCCGCTGGCCCGTAGACGCGAGCGAGGTCCCTCAGCATACGCATCTCTTCTGCGGCGCGGCGCACCGGCAAGTCAATGCCCTGTCAACCGCGCCCTCCATGCCTGCCGACATGGCGCAGCTCACGTCCCGCGCCACTTGCTTGGTAAAGTACATGGACCACCGCCCTCGCCAGCGAAACGGGGAACCGATACCCGCAAATCCCAGCCGGTTGGTCAACCCAAGGAAGGGAAACCGTCGATGAAAGCCTTCTCGAAACGACTGCTGGCGGCCGCGATACCGATCGCGCTCGCCGCCACGGTGGCGGGCGGGTCGCCCGCCGCAGCGCAGGAGAAAAAGCCAAACATCCTGATCATCTGGGGCGACGACATCGGCTGGTACAACATCAGCGCCTACAATCTCGGTGTCATGGGCTACCGGACGCCGAACATCGACCGGATCGCGCGCGAGGGCGCGCTGTTCACCGACTGGTATGGACAGCAGAGCTGCACTGCCGGGCGCGCCGCCTTCATCACCGGCCAGTCGCCGGTGCGCACGGGCCTCCTCAAAGTCGGTCTGCCGGGGGCCGATCTCGGTCTCAAGGAGGAGGACCCGACCATCGCCGGGCTGCTCAAGAACTACGGCTACATGACCGGCCAATACGGCAAGAACCACCTCGGCGATCGCGACGAGCACCTGCCGACCAATCACGGTTTCGACGAGTTCTTCGGCAACCTCTACCATCTGAACGCCGAGGAGGAGCCGGAGAATCCCGACTACCCGAAGGACCCGACCTTCAAGGAGAGGTTCGGCCCGCGCGGCGTGATCCGGTCGATCGTCAACCCGGATGGTACGGAGACGATCGAGGACACCGGGCCGCTGACCAAGAAGCGCATGGAGACCATCGATGAGGAGATCACCAAGGGCGCACTCGATTTCATCGATCGGGCGCACGGTGCCGGCAAGCCGTTCTTCCTCTGGTGGAACTCCACCCGCATGCACATCTGGACCCACCTCAAGCCCGCGTCCCAGGGCGTGACCGGCATCGGCATCTATCCCGACGGCATGGTCGAGCACGACGGCATGGTCGGCCAGCTGCTCGACAAGCTCGACGAGCTCGGCATCGCCGACAACACCATCGTGATGTACTCGACCGACAACGGCGCCGAGGTGATGAGCTGGCCGGACGGCGGCACCACGCCGTTCCGGGGCGAGAAGAACACCCAGTGGGAAGGCGGCTACCGGGTTCCTACGCTGATCAGGTGGCCGGGCGTGATCAAGCCGGGCACGATCTACAACAACGTGTTCGCGCATGAGGACATGCTGCCGACGCTGCTGGCGGCGGTCGGTGAGCCCGACATCAAGGAGAAGCTGCTTCAGGGCTACTCGGCCATGGGTCGCGACTACAAGGTGCACCTCGATGGCTACAACCTGCTGCCCTACTTCAAGGGCGAGGTGAAGGAGGATCCGCGCCGCGAGTTCCTCTACTGGACCGACGGCGGCGACCTGGCGGCGCTCCGTTACGGCCAGTGGAAACTGAGCTTCCTCGAACAGCGGGCGCACGGGTTCGACGTCTGGGAGGAGCCGTTCGTCCGGCTCCGGGTGCCGAAGCTGTTCACCCTGCGCGGCGATCCGTTCGAGCGCGCCGACGAGGAGGGGATCGGCTACGACGCCTGGCGAATCGAGCGCCTGTTCGCGCTGGTGCCGGCGCAGGCGTTCGTGGCGAACTGGCTCCAGAGCTTCAAGGAGTTCCCGCCGCGCCAGAAGGCCGCGAGCTTCGGCATCGACCAGGTCATGGACAAGCTCACGTCCGGCGTCGCCGGCAGCAACTGAGCAATCGGGAGAACGTCTGGTGAACACGGAGGGAATAAGGTGATGGCGGTTTCGAGAGGGGCTGCCGCTGCTTTGGTCGCCGCAGCGCTCGGATGTTGGGCGATCGCGGCCGCCGCGCAATCGAGCGACCCGCTGCCGTCCTGGAACGACGGGCCGGCCAAGCAGGCGATCACCGCATTCGTCAATGCCGTGACCACGACAGGCGGCCTCGACTATGTGGCGCCCGCCGACCGGATCGCCACCTTCGATCAGGACGGCACGCTCTGGGTCGAGCACCCGCTCTACAGCCAGGCAATGTTCGCGCTGGATCGGGTCGCCGAGCTCGCACCCAAACATCTGGAGTGGAAGACCAAGGAGCCGTTCAAGGCGGTGCTTACCGGCGACCGCAAGGCGATAGCGAAGTTCAGCGAGGGCGACTGGGCGGAGATCATCGGCGCGACCCACGCCGGCATGAGCACCGAGCAGTTTCTGGCCATCGTCCGGGAGTGGCTGGCCAAGGCCAGGCACCCGCGCTTCGGGCGGCCCTACACCGAGCTGGTCTACCAGCCGATGCTCGAAGTGATGAAGTATCTCCGCGCCAACGGCTTTCAAACCTACATCGTGACCGGCGGCGGGCAGGAGTTCGTGCGCGTCTACAGCGAGCGGGTCTACGGCGTCCCGGTCGAGCAGGTGGTCGGTTCGAGCATCGTCACGAAATACGAATCCCGGGACGGCAAGCCGGTGCTGATGCGCGAGCCCAAGGTGTTCTTCATCGACGACAAGGCCGGCAAGGCGATCGGCATCAACCTGTTCATCGGCAAGCGGCCCTACGCCGCCTTCGGCAATTCGGACGGCGATCGCGAGATGCTGGAGTGGACCGGTGCCGGCTCGGGCGCACGGCTGATGATGCTGGTGTTGCACGACGACGCCCTGCGCGAGTACGCCTATGGCCCCGCCCGAGGCCTGCCGGACACCAAGGTCGGCACTTTCTCCCGGGCGCTCGCGGACGAGGCGAAGCAAAAGGGCTGGACCGTCATCAGCATGAAGAACGACTGGAAGACGATCTTTCCGGCGGAACCGTGAAGGCGACGCAGCTTGAACATCTTGAGCTTGTCGCGAGCCGCTGCCACAGTCCTCGGGAGCCTGGCGTCCGCGGCCGCCGTGGCGATGGTGGCAGCGTGCAATGGCCAGGCGGGTTGCAAGGGGATCGTCAACATCGAGAAGGAGGAGACCAATGTGGAAGCTACTCGTCGCCCTGTTGGCTTTGCCGGCGTTGGCAGCGGGCTGCGCCCAGCACAGCCAGTCATACGATGACGCCTACGCGCAGTGTCAGGGGGATGCCACCAAGCAGATGGAGTACGCCGGCGTTGCGGCCGATCAGCGTGGCACCTGGCAACAGGGCTACATCAACCACTGCATGCAGACGAAGGGCTTCAAGGCATGAGCCGCGCCGCCTGACCATCGCCCGGCTTGGCGATCGTCGCCTGCGCCTATGGCGCCGTCGCGCCAAGCTCGTTCGCCCCGCCGGAACTTGACCTAGCACGCTGAGTTGGGGGTTTTCTGAGCTTGCCGCGAGCCGCCATACCCATGCGAAGCCTGGCAGCCGCGAGCGCCTTGGCCGTTGGGGCAACGGCGATCTGCGGCGCCGCTTCTGCTGCGCAGCCGGCCGAGGCCCCGACCTTCGCCGGCAGTGCCGCCTGCGGCGGCTGCCACCAGAGCGAGATGGCCGCCTGGCGCGGCTCGCACCATGCGCTCGCCATGCAGGAGGCCACGGCCGAGAGCGTGCTCGGCAACTTCGCTGACGCGAGCTTCACCCAGGGTGACGTCACCTCGCGCTTCTTCAAGCGGGGCGGCCGGTTTTTCGTCACCACCGACGGGCCGGACGGCAAGCCTGGCGAGTTCGAGATCCGCTACACCTTCGGCGTCTATCCGCTGCAGCAGTATCTGATCGCCTTCCCTGACGGCCGCCTGCAGGCGCTCGGCATCGCCTGGGACACACGGCCCAGGGACCAGGGTGGCCAGCGCTGGTTCCACCTCTACCCCGGCCAGAACCTGCACGCCGGTGATCCGCTGCACTGGACCGGCATCGATCAGACCTGGAACTTCATGTGCGCCGAGTGCCACACGACCGAGCTGCACAAGAACTACGATGCCGCCGCCAACACCTACGCGACCACCTGGGCCGAGATCGATGTCGGCTGCGAGGCCTGCCACGGGCCGGGCTCCGCCCACGTCGCCTGGGCCGGGCGGCAGGCGGGCGGGGGCCGCTCGGAGCAGGGTTCCGATGACGGGCTCATCGTCCACTTCGATGAGCGCCAGGGCATCCACTGGACCATCGACCCCGCCACCGGCAACGCCGTCCGCAGCGAAGCGCGGACCAGCGCCAAGGAGCTCGAGACCTGCGGCGTCTGCCACTCGCGCAGTGCCAAGATCGCCGAAGGCTGGCGCCCCGGGCAGCAGCTCCTCGAGACCCACGTGCCGAGTCTCCTGGAGCCGGGCCTGTTCGAGGCCGACGGCAAGATGCTGGACGAGGTCTACAACTACGCCTCGTTCCGCCAGAGCAAGATGTTCACGAAGGGTGTGAGCTGCAGCGACTGCCACGAGCCGCATTCGCTCGAGCTCCGGGCCGAGGGCAATGGCGTCTGCTATCAGTGCCACGAGGAGGCGAAATACGGCGTGCCCGCGCATCACCACCATGCCGACGGCTCGCAGGCCGCGAGCTGCCCCGCCTGCCACATGCCGGTGCGGACCTACATGGTGGTCGACCCGCGCCACGATCACGGCTTTCGCATCCCGCGCCCGGACCTCTCCGAGCGCTTTGGCGTCTCCAACGCCTGCAACGACTGCCACACGGACAAGGACGCGGCCTGGGCCGCCTCAGCGATCGAACGATGGTACGGGCCGGAGCGCAAGGGCTTTCAGACCTGGACCGAGGCCTTTACGGCGGCCCGCGACGGCACCGCCCGAGCGGCGCCGCTGCTCCTGCACCTCGCGACCACGCCCGGGGTGCCGGCGATCGTGCGCGCGACCGCGCTCGAGGACCTGGCTGACTGGCCGAGCGGGGCGGCGATCGGCGCGGCGCAGCAGGGGCTCGCCGATCCCGACCCTCTCGTCCGCCTGGGGGCGCTTCGCACGCTCCGCCCGCTGTCACCCGAGCAGAGCTGGCCGCTCGCGCATGGCCTCCTCGACGATCCCGTGCGCGGGGTCCGGATCGAGGCCGCCTCGCTGCTGGGCGCGCTGCCGCAGGACCAGCTGGCGCCCGCGGACCAGGAACGGGTCTCCCGCGCGATCGACGACTACGTGGCGGCCCAGCAGCTCAACGCCGACCGGCCCGAAGGCCGGGAAAACCTCGGCAACCTCTACGCCCAGCAGGGCCGCGCGAGCGCGGCCGAGACCGAATATCTGGCCGCCCGCAGGCTCGACCCGAGCTTCACCCCGGCCGATGTCAGCCTCGCCCAGCTCTACGGCCAGGAGCGGCGCAACGGCGAGGGCGAGCGGGTTCTGCGCGAGGCGCTCGCGCGCATGCCCGACGTCGCCGAGCTGCACAACGCGCTCGGTCTGAACCTGGTGCGCCAGGGTCGGAACGACGAAGCCCTCTCCGAGATCGCCCGCGCCGCCGAGCTCGACCCGGCCAACGCGCGCTACGCCTATATCCAGGCCATCGCGCTCAATTCGAGCGGGCGGGTCGACGAGGCGCTCAAGGTGCTCGAGGCGAGCCAGGCACGCCATCCGGCCGATCGCGACACGCTGCTCGCCCTGGTGACGATCAACCGGGATGCCGGCCGCTTCCCGGCCGCGCTCACCTGGGCCGATCGCCTGGTCGCGCTCGATCCGGCCGCAAGGCCGCTTCGCGATCAGATCGCCCGCCTCGCCGGCGGCCAGTGACCGCGTCGCGGCTCCTCCGCCATGCGGCGCCGGTGCCCCAAAGCTTCGCGCTGTCGCCGCGCGCCCGCTTCTTTGCCGCTCAGCGACCGACCAGCCGCTGCAGGTGTTCCGGGTACCTGGCCCCTTGCACCGCGACCTTGGAGACGGCGCGCTCGATGTCGCGAAGATCGTCGGGCGTCAGTTCGACGGCAGCCGCTCCGATGTTCTCCTCCAGCCGGTGCAGCTTCGTGGTGCCGGGGATCGGCACGATCCACGTCTTCTGGGCCAGCAGCCAGGCGAGGGCGATCTGCGCGGGCGTCACTCGTTTCCGGGCTGCGATCTGCCCAAGCAGATCGACCAGGGCCTGGTTCGCCTTTCGAGCCTCCGGCGTGAAGCGGGGGCACGATGTTGCGGAAGTCGGAGCTGTCGAACGTCGTATTCTCGTTGATGGCGCCCGTGAGAAAACCCTTGCCCAGAGGGCTGAAGGGGACGAAGCCGATCCCGAGTTCCTCGAGCGTCGGCAGGACCTCCTTCTCGGGTTCGCGCCACCACAACGAATATTCACTCTGGAGGGCAGTCACCGGCTGGACCGCGTGCGCGCGCCGGATCGTCTGCACACCAGCTTCCGACAACCCGAAGTGCTTGACCTTGCCTTTCTGGATGAGGTCCTTGACCGCGCCGGCGACGTCTTCGATCGGCACGTTCGGATCGACCCGATGCTGATAGAACAGATCGATGACGTCGGTCTTCAGCCGCCTGAGCGAGGCCTCGGCGACCTGCCTGATGCGCTCCGGCCGGCTATTCAGGCCGCGCTGCTCACCCGTATTCGGATCGAGATCGAAGCCGAACTTGGTTGCGATTACGACCTTCTCGCGAACGGGGGCGAGAGCCTCGCCCACGAGTTCCTCGTTGGTGAACGGGCCGTAGACTTCGGCGGTGTCGAAGAAGGTGACGCCGCGCTCGACGGCCGACCGGATCAGCGAAATTCCCTGCTGCTTGTCGACTGCCGGACCGTAGCCAAAGCTCAGTCCCATGCAGCCGAGTCCGATGGCCGAGACTTCCAGGTTACTCTTGCCGAGTTTGCGCTTCTGCATGTCTCTACTCCTGCGCCTCCGCGCGCCGGCGTCACCGTTCGGCGCCTGTCTAGATACCAGCGCTCCGTTCTCGCTGTCAGTTCCTCGGCTTTACGGACCTCTCCCAAAAGCGAGTTGCGTCAGCCACCCATCCTTCGGCACTTGTGCCGGTGCCGAGCCCGAAGCCGTGACCGACATCTTGATACTTACGATACTCGACTTCGGTGCCGGCTTTGCGCAGCGCCACGATCCGTCTTTCCATAGCCGACGGCGGGGCGATGCGATCTTGCTCGCCGACGACAACAAAAGTGGGAGGCTCATCGGACGAGTAGTCAGAATGGCCGGTGTAAGCCATTACGACGGTGGAAGGCTTCGGAAGGTCGTCGCCTCCGAAACTCGCGACCCCATGCGAACCAATCGCCGCCGCCATCCTTGCGCCGGCCGAGCTGCCCCACAGGGAATAGTCCTGGGTACTGACATCGAGCGTTTCGGCATTCCGGAAAACGTAGGAGATGGCGGCCGCCATATCCTGAGTAGCAACCGCACCGCTATAGCCCACCCGATATCTCAGGACAAAGGCGTTATATCCCAGCTTGCTGATCTCCAGGGCATAGGGAAAGCCTTCGTGGACGGAGCCGACATAGGAAAACCCGCCACCGGGAGCGATAATCGCAAATGGCGCTTCGGGCCTTCCACGGAAGAAGAACAACCCCGTATGCTCTCGCGTCGGTTCCGCCCGCTTCTGCGCCTCGGTGTAGAAGTCGTAGAATACGGTTTTCCCGCTGTTCACATCGTCAATCATGTGATTCAGAGGGCTCACCACGACCTTCGGATCCACATGACTATGATACGGCAGCAGTGAGCCGATATCGCTCAGCACCATGCTTTCGTCGTAGTTGCGGTTGTCCCGCGGCAATATCAACGAACCGAAACCTGCGAACGCCGGATTGTTCAGGATATCGCTTATCCGGCTACCGGTGCTCAGATGGCCGCCTTTGTCTCCGCTCATCTGTTCTGTCATAGTTTGCTCTGCATTGCCGACGGATGGGGCAACAGCATTCCCTTCGGCCTGCGCGAAAGAAGTCATCATCAATACCGGTAGCGCTATGCGGGCTGGTCCTAGTGCTTTCATCTGCATCTTTCCTCTTGTTTTCGCGAGCAATAGACCGCCGGTAGCCGGCGGGGCGTTACTGCCCTCGGCGGAAATGCACCGCGACAAGCTTCCACGCGCCAGCTGTCCGCACATAGACTTCGGTGAACACCAGGTCGTCCAATGTGAGGGGCGCATCGCCGACGCTCTTGGTGAAATCGCCTTCGCTGTTGGCGGCGCCTCCACATCGAAGAACACAACGGTGGACGTTCTCGGGGCGTCGTTCCGGACGAGGCTGGGAGGTTGGGGGGATTCAACGCCCCCTGGCCGATCAGTGCCCGGTCATTTTCAGGACGGATTCGGGCAGGCGTTCGCCCTGCAGCGGAATTCTCGACGCGACATTGTCGATCTCGCGAAGGTCCTCGGGGGTCAGTTCGACGGCCGTCGCGCCCAGGTTTTCCTCCAGCCGGTGCAGCTTGGTCGTGCCGGGGATGGGCACGATCCAGGGCTTCTGAGCTAGCAGCCAGGCGAGAGCGACTTGCGCGGGCGTGGCGCCTTTTCGTGCGGCCACATCGCGAACCAGATCGACCAAAGCCAGATTTGCCTTCAGCGCGTTGGGCGCAAAACGCGGGACGTTGCTGCGGAAGTCCGAGCTGTCGAACTTGGTAGACGCATCGATCTTGCCGGTGAGGAAACCGGCGCCCAGAGGGCTGAATGGGACAAAGCCGATGCCAAGCTCTTCGAGCGTCGGGAGGATCTCCCTTTCCGGCCCCCGATACCAGAGGGAATACTCGCTCTGGACTGCCGTGACGGGCTGGACGGCATGAGCGCGGCGGATCGTCTGGGCGGCGGCCTCGGACAGGCCGAAGTGCTTGACTTTGCCCTCGGCTATCAACTCCTTGACAGCCTCAGCCACATCCTCGATCGGCACGTCCGGATCGACGCGGTGCTGATAGAAGATATCGATATGATCGGTTCTTAAGCGCTTCAGGGCAGCTTCAGCGACCGCCTTGATGTGCTCAGGCTGGCTGTTCAGACCGGGACCTCGGGCGCCAGTCTCCATGTCGATGTCGAAGCCGAACTTTGTCGCGACGACGACCTTGTCCCTGACCGGGGTGAGGGCCTCGCCGACCAGTTCCTCGTTGGCGAGGGGACCATAGGCCTCGGCCGTATCGAACAGCGTCACACCGCGCTCGACCGCCGCGTGGATCAGGCGAATCATCTCCTGTCTGTTGGCCGGTTGTCCGTAGACGCCCGTCATGCCCATGCAGCCGAGGCCGATGGCCGAGACTTCGAGGCCGCTGTTTCCGAGCTTGCGCTTCTGCATGTCTCTCCTCCTTCGATGCACAATCAGCAGGTAGTCACGCCCGGTATTGCTCGTCGCTGACCTGCTCCATCCAGTCGACGGTCTTGCCGTCGAGCGCCTCCTGAATGGCGATATGCGTCATCGCGGTCGTGGGTGTTGCCCCGTGCCAGTGCTTCTCGCCCGGCGCGAACCAGACCACATCACCCGGCCGGATTTCCTCGACCGCTCCGCCCTCGCGCTGCACCCGCCCGCGGCCGAAGGTGACGATCAGCGTCTGGCCGAGCGGATGGGTGTGCCATGCCGTGCGCGCGCCAGGCTCGAACGTGACGCTGGCGCCACGAACCCGTGCTGGATCGGGCGCCTGGAACAGCGGATCGATCCGTACCGTGCCCGTGAAATAATCCGCCGGCCCCTTGCCGGAGGGCTGCGAACCGCTTCGCTTGATCTCCATGGCCTCGTTCCCTTCGCCTGATTGGACAGCTCGCCGACTGCCGTCGATCGTGAATCTAAGGGCGCGACGGCCGGCGATTAGGTGGTAGAATTCGCATGCACCTATGAGGGGGAGTCATGAATGCACCACGAGAACCTCAATGACCTCCTCGCTTTCCTCGCTGTCGCCAAGGAACGGAGTTTCACCAAGGCCGCAGCGAAGCTCGGGGTTTCTCAGTCAGCGCTCAGCCACACCATCCGCGGCCTCGAAGAGCGGCTCGGGCTTCGACTGCTCACCCGCACGACGCGCCGTGTCGCGCCGACCGAGGCGGGGGAGCGCCTGGTCCAGACCCTCGGACCTCGGTTCGACGAGATCGACGCCGAACTGGCCGCACTGAACGCACTTCGGGACAAGCCCGCTGGCACGGTCCGCATCACGACCGGCGAGCACGCGGCCGAAGCGATCCTCTGGCCTGCTCTGGCGAAGCTCCTGCCCGACTACCCCGACATCAAGGTGGAGATCATCGTCGACTATGGCCTGACTGACATCGTCGCCGAGCGCTATGACGCTGGCGTTCGTCTCGGCGAGCAGGTGGCGAGGGACATGATCGCCGTGCGCATCGGGCCGGACATGCGCATGGCGGTCGTCGGAGCGCCTTCCTACTTCGCGAGACGAAAGCCGCCCGAGACGCCGCAGGATCTTACCGCCCACGACTGCATCAATATCCGCCTGCCCACCTACGGCGGTCTCTACGCGTGGGAGTTCGAGAAAGGGAGACGCGAGCTGAAGGTGCGGGTCGAAGGGCCGTTGGTGTTCAACAACATTGCCCTCCGACTGAACGCGGCACTGGCCGGATTCGGTCTGGCCTACCTGCCGGAGGATTCGGTACAGACGCACCTCGCCACGGGGCGGCTCATCCGAGTCCTCAGCGATTGGTGTCCGCCCTTTTCAGGCTACCACCTCTATTACCCGAGCCGCCGGCAACCCACGCCAGCCTTCGCCCTGCTGGTCGATGCGCTGCGCTACCGGGGTTGAAACGGAGAAGTCTGTGGCGCGGTGCTCCAAATCTTCGCGCCGTCGCGGCGAGCCAGATGTTTTGTTCTCAGAGCCCGGTCATTTTTTCCAGGTGTTCGGGATAGCGGGCACCCTGCACCGAGATCTTAGAGGCGGCGCTCTCGATCTCACGGAGATCGTCGGACGTGAGTTCGACTGCGGCGGCGCCGATGTTCTGTTCCAGGCGTTCCAGCTTCCGGGTGCCCGGGATCGGAACGATCCACGGCTTGCGCGCAAGCAGCCAGGCAAGCGCTATCTGGGCAGTTGTTGCCTTCTTCCGCTCCGCGATCTCGGCCAACCGATCAACCAGGGCCTGGTTCGCTTTCCGAGCCTCGGGCGAAAAACGAGGGATGGTGTTGCGGATATCGGAACTGGCGAACGCCGTGTTTTCGTTGATCTTTCCTGTGAGGAAGCCCTTGCCCAGAGGGCTATAAGGAACGAAGCCAATTCCGAGCTCCTCGAGGGTCGGCAGTACTTCCGCTTCAGGGCTTCGCCACCACAACGAGTACTCGCTCTGGACCGCAGTCACCGGCTGGACGGCGTGCGCGCGACGGATGGTTTGCACTCCCGCTTCAGAAAGGCCGAAGTGCTTGACCTTGCCTTCCTGAATCAGGTCTTGCACCGCTCCCGCCACTTCTTCGATCGCTACGTCCGGGTCGACGCGGTGCTGATACAGAAGATCGATGACGTCGACCTTGAGTCGCTTGAGCGAGCCCTCCGCGGCCCGCCTGATGTGCTCTGGCCGGCTATTCAGGCGGACCCAGCCAGGCCGGCCGTCAGGATGGAGTTCGAAGCCGAACTTGGTGGCGATCACCACCTGATCACGTAAGGGAGAGAGAGCTTCACCGACCAGTTCCTCGTTGGTGAAGGGACCATAGACCTCAGCCGTATCGAAGAACGTTATCCCGCGTTCAACGGCGGTCCGGAGAAGAGAGATCAGCTCCTGCCTGTCGCCGGCCGGACCGTAGGACTGGCTCATTCCCATGCAGCCAAACCCGAGAGCCGAGACCTCAAGGCTGCTGTTTCCGAGTCTGCGTTTCTGCATTTTGTCCTCCGTTGGCATGACCCTGACTGTGGCGGAGCGGGCGCGGGCGCCGATCATTGGCCTGAGGTACGGGCTGGCGTGGTATTTCGCCCGGTAGGCCTCGTCGATGAGGTCGTTGATCGGTCCCTGGACCGGCTCGAAGGTGACCTCCTTCGTCATGCCTGCGGCAACGATCCGCCCCGCCTTCTGCCGCACCGCGGCCCGATACCAGCGGGAGTTCCGCCCGTTGTAGCCGCGCACGTAGAGAGCGTCATCGACGACGACGGACCAGATCCACGTCGGGGTGCCGTACGTCACCCCGTCCTCACGGAACGGCGAAATGTGCAAGTCATCGGCCTCAGCGATCATGCGCAGTTCGTCTTTCGACCATGTGGCCATTGTGAGTCCTTCTTGAAACTCGGTATGTGTAGGGACGGGCACGGTGTTGTCCCTTGCC
>JBKPDM010000525.1:0-7259 GCA_046727895.1 Pseudomonadota bacterium
GGTACATCCAGGGGAGCTCGCGCGGAGGCAGCCGCGCCAGGAACATGGCGTCCCGTCCGGTCTCCAGGATGGTGTGCGCGGCGAGCCCTCCAAAGAGGACGAGGAACGCCGCCAGCGTGACGCGGCGCTCGTCGGGACGCACGTCGAGCAGTCTGGACCAGGATGTCGATCCTCCGGCGATGCGCTGAGCGACTTGAGAAGGCAGACGCCTCACGGCGGTTCCTAGGGGCACGAGTCGTGCCGACCGGCGGGAAGCAGAAATCCGCGCCAGCGGGGCACTCGACCGACGCCGAACGCCGGCCGAGCGCGCCCTCGTCGCGAATCCGCAACGAAGGCGGAGGCATGGATTCGCAGCGAGACCGGGGCTGACAGACGCTGCTGTCGCCAGTGGCCGTGCCGGGAGCTCGTCCCGGCCTCACCCCAATCGCGGCGGTGCCAATCGCGATCCCGCGCGAAGACGCGGACTTGGGCCCCCCGACGCCGCCTCGACGTTCTGCGGAGTCCCGCGCGCCGGCCGACTGGCACGAAGTTTGCTCCTACCCGCCGCGAAGGAGGGTCGCCCATGAACGACGTGCGGTTGCGCTCGAGGCGGTGCCTCGACTCGGCGACGTGTGGAGGCGGCGAGCCCTTACGTGTCGGCTTCGGGATCGAGAGCCCGGACGGATCCACGTTCTCGGCTCGAGTGCCGGCCGGCCGCGCCGCAGCCGATTTCACGCCACGGATCCAGCCGCACCATGCCCTGGCACTGGGCCCGAAGATCTGCCGGATCGTCTGGCAGAAGTGAACATGGCGAACGAGGGCGGAGGGGGGCGTCTCATGATCACGAAGGACCCGGGCGCCCCTGAGCGCGCGCTCGTGAGCGGAAGGCTGACGGGCGATTCCGTCCAGATCCTCCTCGATGCCGTAGACGGCGGGGTGGCCTTGATCGATCTTTCGGAGGTCGACCAGATCGACGATCACGCCGTGCGCGTGCTGGCCAGGCTGGCGCCGGAGCGCTGCACGCTCCTGAATTGTCCGCGGTGGCTCGAGCTGTGGCTGGCCCGCACCCGCCGCAACGGGGGAGGTTAGCCGCGGCCCGAGCGTTACCGGCCTCCTTGGGGTTACGACGAAGGGATCTCGTCGGGAATTCACGACGAAAGAGCCCCACCCACCAGCGTTTCACGGACATTTCGTTCAGATTTTCGGGGATCCTCATCGCCGCCCGTCTGGCAAGGCCGTTGCAACGCGATGCGACAAGGGCCGACCACGAAAAGGAACCATGACGACGATGACGACCAAGCCCCTCCGAAGGATCCGGCACGTGTTCGCCCGCACGAGCGCGCGGACCCACTCACGGGTGGCGAGTGTGACCATTGAGTAAGAAGCTGACGTTTCCAGGCCTGAAGAAGATCCTGCTGCCGCGGCTGCCGGACACCGACTCGGCGGACATCGCCGCGATGCAGGCGCGGGCCGTGTTTCAACCGCCGGAACGCGCCATGACGCACCGCAGCCTCGTGGAGTTCCTGAGGCAGGTCAGGCTCTTCGAGGACCTCGGTCGCCGGGATCTCCTGCACATCGCCCGCGTCGTCCATGCGCGCGATTACGCTGATGGCGAGTACATTTGCGAGGAAGGCAAACCCGCCGCAGCGCTGTTCGTCGTCCGTCGAGGAGTGGTCGAGGTCGTGAGGCGTGGCGCCGTGGCCCCGGAGGTTCCCCTTGCCCTGCTCGAGCCGCCGGCCTCCTTCGAGGAATCAGCCGCCGTCGGGACGGGGGTGATTCGCTGGTTCTCGGTCCGGGCACGTGGCCCGGTCTCATTGCTGGCCCTTGGAAAGTCCGACCTCGATGGGTTGAGCGTCAATTTCCCGGTGCTGGCGAACAAGGTTCTCTTCAGGCTGGCCGGCCTCATGGCCGCTAGGCTCCAGATGCTGATCGGTACTACTATTTTCGGAGAATCCGAAGAGCACGCCGAGGGTAAGCCGTGACCCGCGCCCCTTGCCCAATGCATGCGGGCGTCGTGACGAGGTGTGTCTTCACCGCCGCGGCTGCCATTCTGGCGGCCTACCTGGTCTGGGGACTGAGGCGTTTGATCGTGCCGGCGTTCGTGGGGGGGCTGCTGGCGTACATCTGTCGTCCCCTCGTTACCCGCCTCGAACGATACCGAATACCGCGAGGCCTGGCGGTCGGGTTGCTGCTGCTCATGTTCGGAGTGGTCACGCTCGTCGGCTTGAATAGCGTTCACGCCGTCATACCGACCGAGATTGCGGTTCTCGAGCTGCGCGTTCGCGCGCTGTACGCGCTCAATCATCGCTACCAGGCCCTGATGGGCCTCGATCCCTCCTGGACGGGAGGCAATGGCCTCTACCGGTTGACGCACCGCGATCTAGACCCGTTGATGGATCGCGTGAGTGAGGCGCTGGCTCTGCCATCTGACGAGCGCGCTGTGTTCGTTGCCTCACTAGAGCGGCGCACCGACCCGGCATCAGATCGATCGAGCCGGTTGCTCGACTACGAGCGAGCCAACGCCGAAACGCTCGAGATGCGCGCCCGCCGGACAGGGCGCGCCGAGCCGGCCACGAGGACGTTGGGCGGAACGGCGTCGAGCTCGGCGCCGCCATCCGGAGCGGAGAACGAGCCTGTCGCGCTCCGCAATATCCTGTCGACCTGGATGGTCGCGCCGCTGATCTTCCTGTTCCTGTTGTGGGACACCGGGAGCATCAAGTGCGGCCTGCTCAAAGTCGTCCCGAATCGGCTCTTCGAGCCCGCGCTCGCGGTGCTCGACGATGTCGACCAGGCGCTGGGGAACTACGTGCGCGGCATGTTTTTCGAGTGCTGCGCGCTCGGCTTGACTGTAATGGTGTTCGTCACCATCGTCGGCGTCCGTCTCCGGTGGGCGATCGCGATCGGGATCTTCACGGCTGCGAGCAACGTGGTTCCGTACATGGGCTTCGCCGCGGCTTTGCTGTGCGGGCTCGCCTATGCGCTACTGGCCGAACACCTTCATCCGCTGATACCGCTGGTGAGCGCCGAGACCTTTGCCGTCTGGGTAGTCGTGGCCGTGGCGCTAGCCGAGCTGCTCAAGAACGCCGTCTACGAGCCGATCCTTCTGGGTAGGGCCGTCAAGCTTCATCCGCTCGTGGTGGTGATCGGGGTGGTGGCAGGCGCCACCCTGTTTGGCCCGGCCGGGATGTTCTTGGCGATTCCTACCATCACGATCGTGAGAGTGCTCGTCGCGAGCAGTGCCAGGCATCTCAAAGCCTACGGGCTGGTCTAGCAGGGCGATGAAGAACGCTGGGAACTGCCGAACGGTTGTGGCCAGGGGCAAGGATGGCGTTTTTCATAGCCCATTTGGGTAAGACAGCCGATCGATTCATGCCGTTCGGCGGCGCCGCCGTCCCCATAGATGCCTGGTGCAGGCGCGGGACGGAACGTACAGGGTGCCGGACCGGATTGCCGGGCGCGGCGTTGGGGATTGCTTTGGCCAGCTCGCCGGCCCAGGCGCGGACGCGGGAGGGGTTGCGCCAGTCGCCGCTCCTGGTCTGGCCATGGCGCTGGCCGGGAAGCCCTTGGCGTCGGGGGGCGAGGCGCCCCCAAGCGTGACGTGCCCTGGCGCGCCCACCCGATAGGTCTCGACCACCTCGCGTGGGGAAGTCAGCGCAACAGTGAGGCCCAACGCGGCACCGCGTCGCGAACTCGCGGAGGAGTCACGCACGATGGAACTCCAGGCCGGGAGCGTCTCGCGAGCTCTTCGCCGCCGACGCGAACTAGGCGGTTAGCTCGCCGGTGCCGGGGCCGAGGCGGTAAAGGAGCTGGTCCGCTTCGGGACCGACGAAGCCGACGCGCGGCACGATCAGTTGCGAGCGCAACGAGTCCGTGGCGGCCGCGGGGAACCCGGGGATCAGACATCCTAGAGCCCGTACTTCTCCACGGTGTCCCGCACCACACTCATCACGTAACCCGGCTCCAGCTCTTCCTGGCCGAAGATCAGCGGCAGCTGGCCCTTCGCGCCGAGGATGCTGACCAGGATCTCGCCGCAGCGGCCGACCGTTTCGATGCGGACGTGGTAGTACGCCCGGCGGTGGCTGAGGGCGCGCCGCAACGGCTCCTCGAGCCGATCGAGGAGCAGACGGTCGCCCTCGAGGCGGACCAGCCGTGGGTCCGGCGGGGGCAGCGGCCCGGCAGCTCGTTGCGGAACGGTGGGCAACATCGGCGTAAACCCTGCGTGCCCAGCTCGGGCTCGGCCTGGAGCCAGTCCGCCAAGGCGTCCCCCGCGCTACCGCGGGCCAGGTAGATCTCGTAGGCCCTCTGGGAGATCTGCTCGTACGTGGGCTTGCCGTTGCCTCCGCGGCGTCCGGTCCACTCCTCGGGAACGGCCGTGCGGGAGGATCCTTGCGGATCGACCGTGGACTTGCGTTGTCTCATGTGACACCTCGCCCGCACCCTCGGGGAAGCCGTACTGCGACCGGACTTCCGTCGGGACCGGGAGATGGACGGTTCGAAAGAGCCTCGCGCGTCACTTTCTCGTCCCTCGCGAGCGACGAACGGGAACGACGAGAATGAAACCAAGACGACATCCGGGTCCTATTCGGGCGGCCGCGCCTTCGCGGAGCGCCGAGCCATGGCGTATGCCTTCCTCAGAAGACCAGACCGCCCCGCAGGTAGAAGGCCGTGTTCCCTCGCTGGTGGCCACCTGGACGCTCAGCAGGCTGTGGCGGCCGGGTGTGGTGAAGAAGACCCCGCCCCCCGCTCCGTGGTGCCACTTGCTCGATCTCTCGCCATCCACCCACACGCGGCCGACGTCGTAGAAGCCCATCCACGCCGAGCTGGCCCGGCACCACCGGCTCGGCCGCGAGTGTGGCCCGCGTGACGCTGTCGTGCAGCGGCAAGCGGACGCGTGCGCGGATCCCGCGTGCGCCTGCCAGCCCTCCAGAAACACGACGACTGTCGAAACGACCCGCCCGGCGATCCGGATCGATGCACGCGTCCCTCCTGTCCACGAGGCTGTGCGCGCGCGCGTTTCATCGACACCCGGTCCGCCGGCGATCGCGACCGTCGTGAATTCGCAACGAGCGCAGCCGGCCGATGGCCGCGCGCGCCTCCTGTTCCGTTCAAATGCAGGGGCTTGCAGCCCCGCGCCGCACGGCATGGCACTTGCCCGGGAGAACGACGGAGGCGGCATGGGGCCGCCCGAGTCGAGTGAGCGATGGCTCGCGGGTGCCACGGAGGCAGGGCGGGGGCGCTGATCGTCGGCCTCGGCGCGCTGGTGCCGCTCGCGTCGCCCGCGAAGCAGGAGCGCTTCTGGTACGACTTCCGGAACTGCGGCTTCCGCGTCCTCGGCGAGTGGTCGCCCGCAGCCACGCCCCATCATTCGACTCCCAACGAGGCACGGCGCTCCGCGTGCAGTTGGAGAACTGGTGGTAGCCATGTCTGAGCTCAAGGTCCTCTCACCGTTGTCCGGCCAGGTCTGGCCGCTGGAGCGCGTCCCCGATCCGGTCTTCGCGCAGAAGATGGTCGGAGACGGCCTCTCCGTCGATCCGACCGACGCGGTGCTGGTGGCGGGCTGTGACGGCGAAGTGATCTCGCTCCACCCCGCCGGCCATGCGCTGACGCTGCGCACGCCTTCAGGCGTCGAGGTGCTGATGCACGTCGGCATCGACACCGTGACGCTGAAGGGAGAAGGCTTTCACCCGCGCGTGAAGAAGGGCGACAAGGTCAGGGTCGGCGCGCCGCTCATCGCGTTCGACATCGACTATCTCGCCACCCACGCCCGGAGCCTGCTGACCCAGGTGGTCATCGCCAACCCCGAGCGCGTCACGGCGTGGCAGCGCGCGAGCGGCTGGGTGGCGGCCGGGAAGGACACGCTGTTCACGGTGGTCGTGACCGCGGAGGAGGCCGAGACCTCCGCCTCCTCAGAGACGACGGTCGCATCCGAGGCCGTGACGATTCCCAATCCCTCCGGACTGCACGTCCGACCCGCGGCGGTGCTCGCAAACCTGGCGAAGGGCTTCCAGTCGACCGTCAAGCTCCAGATCGGCGACCGCCAGGCCAACGCCCGCAGCGTGACGGCGATCATGGCACTCGAGATCGAGCACGGAGCGAAGGTCCAGGTCGTGGCAAGCGGACGCGATGCCGCGGCCGCGGCGGCCAAGCTTGCCGCCGTCCTGGCGGAAGGCTGCGGCGACGAGGGCTGCGCGCCGGCTCCGGCTCCGGCCACGACCACGGTCTCTCGGGCGGCCGCACCGCCGCCGCGGCGCAGGTCCGATGATCCCAACCTGCTGCTCGGGGTCGCGGCTTCGCCCGGGCTGGCGGTGGGCGGAGTGGTCCAGGTCCACCGCGCTGAGATCGCCGTAAGCGAAGCGGGTGCAGGTTTGGACGAGGAGCGCCGTCAGCTCGCCGCCGCCATCGCCGCCGCGCAGGGACAGCTCGCGGCATTGCGCGCCCAGCTGCACGCCAAGGCCGATCCCGCGCGGGCCGCGATCTTCGCGGCGCACCAGGAGCTGATCGCCGACCCGGACCTTCTCGAGATCGCAGATTCGGCCATCGCGAAGGGGAAGAGCGCGGCTTTCGCCTGGAAGAAGGCGGTCACGACCCACGCGGACCGGCTCGCGGGGTTGCGGAATCAGCTCCTGGCGCAGCGCGCCAACGACCTGCGCGACGTGGGCCTTCGCGTGCTGTCGATTCTCACCGGGGAGGAGATCCGGCCGCCGGAGTACGAGAGCGGCTCCATCCTCATCGCCGAGGATCTCACCCCGTCGGAAACGGCCGCGCTCGACAGCTCACGCGTGGCGGGCTTCTGTACTACGCGCGGAGGCGCGACCTCGCACGTGGCGATCATCGCCCGTTCGCTGGGCCTGCCCGCGCTGGCGGGCATCGAGCCGGCCGCGCTCGAGGTGCCCGGTGGGACGGCGGTCGTCCTCGACGGCAACAAGGGTACGCTGCGGCTGCACGCCACCGCGGAGGAAGTCGCCCGCATCCGACGGGCGCAGGAGCGCTCGCAGCGGCGACGCCAGGAGGACCTCGCGCACGCGCTCGAGCCGGCCGTCACCCTCGACGGTAAGCGCTTCAAGGTCGTGGCCAATATCGGCGGCCAGAAGGACGTCGCTCAGATCGCGCACCTCGGGGGCGAAGGCGTCGGCCTGCTCCGCTCCGAGTTCCTCTTCATGGAACGCTCCGAGGCCCCCTCGGAAGAGGAGCAGTTCGAGGTGTATGCGGCCATCGCTCGCGCCGTGGAGCGCGACCATCCGCTCGTCATCCGCACGCTGGACGTGGGGGGCGACAAGCCA
>JBKPDM010000526.1:0-10101 GCA_046727895.1 Pseudomonadota bacterium
CATCCACCCAGAGGATGCACCCCACCCCGAATTCCCAGCAACCTTAGGACTTCACCCTCAAAGACGCTGGAATCACCGCTTTTCGATAGCTCTTTGGCCCAAAATCAGCGGTCGAATCGCCGCCCGGACAGATCGGAGCGGGCTTTCGCTCCAAAGGCTGAGTGTCACCGGCTCGGAGCCAATCATCCGCAGACTTGGTCCAGCACTGCCCCGCAGGCTTTTGCCCTTCATCCCGCCCACCTCCCCTCGCCGCCCGGCGATTCGCAGTGACGGATTTCCACGGTCGCATGGACCCACCGAAAATATCGTTAACCGCCAGAGGATTAATGCCCGGTTAACGTCGCTCTCGCCTGCTGCCGCGCGGGCGGCCGCCCCGGGCAGATAGCATCGATGCGGGCAGCGACGGCGAGCGGCGGTGCCGGACTTGAGGGCCGCACGGATGTGCTCGGGAGCGCGTGAGACAAATTCGCTGCAATTTCCGGAACCGCACGAGCGATGCCCGAAAGGGTTGACCGATGGCCGATGCGACAGGTGGCGCATTTTTGCGTCACTTTTGCGTCACTCTTGCGGCTCAAAGACACTGAAATCGCCGCTTTTCGACCACTTTTCGGCCCGAAATCAGCGGTCGAATCGCCCTGATGGCGGAAAAACCGGCCGGCGCAATGGGTTAGGCGGAGTCTACGTAAGCGGGGCAGAAGGCCGGGCATTCAGAGAGTGACGCGGGCGCGGATGAGGTCGGGCAGCGGCGGGATGAGCGGGGAGTCGGGAACACAGAGGCGGGCGCCGAGATAGTCGAAGAAGGTGAGGCCCTGTTTCTGGCAGGTCTTGATCAAACCGAGGCAGGCGTCACGGGCGTCGCGGCCGGCCTCTGACCAGGTGCCGCCTGAGACCTTGCGTTTGGTGACGTGGCAGCGGATGTCGTTCTCCGAGCCGTTGGTATGGAGCGGGATCTCGGGGCGGTCGAGGACCAGCAGCAACTCCTCTTTGCGATCGTGCAGACGGGCCAACAGGCGGTCGAGGCTGACGAACCCGGTCCGGCGCCGGAAGATCCGATCGAAGCGAGCGCGCAGCTGGGTTCGTCGCTGGCGGCTCGGGTCGCGCTTGTACGCCTTGAGATCGGCGTAGAACCACCAGATCAACTGGCGAACCAGCTCGACGGCGAGGCGCTGCCGATCGTTGAACGGGATCAGCTTGTGCACCAGGCGCTCGGCATGAATCCAACAGAGCGCGTGGCGACCTATTCGGAACTGGCCGGCGTCATCGGAGACGATGACGACCTCGTCGAGCAGACCATGATGATGGAGGCTGCCGAAGAGCGCGCCTTCGGTCGCGATCTTGACCGGATCGGGCGTGACCGTGAGCCGGGTGAGACCGAGCGCCTCGAGATGCCCGGACCAGGCCGAGCGATCGGCGAAGTGCTGGCGCGGATGCTGAGCGAGCAGCTCGATCACCGGCCCGGCCAGGTTGCCCTCGTGCATGTAGGCGAAGGCCGCGCCATTGAGGACGTAGTCCTCATGGCCGGCGCGCAGGAGCGCGAGAAAGTTGCGCCGGCTCTTCGAGAAGGTGGTGGCGAAGAAGGCGAAGCGGTCGTCCCCGATCTGGGTGGTCACGCCGTTCCTGGCGCGATGGCGGGCGCCGGTGTCGTCGACGGTGATCCACGAGGCGGTCTCGAGGCCGGCGCGCAAGACCGCCTTGGCCTCGGCGACCAAGGCCGGGCTCTTGGCGGTCAGCAGCCGCACCACCTGGCGCTTGGAGATGGCCACGCCGAGGCCGTTCAGAAAGGCCGTGATCCGCTCGGTCGTGACCTGACCCTGATGATGCTGCAAGAGCACGAACCGGTGCAGCTCGGGTCCGAAGTGACCCTGGATGCCCGTCGGCAAGGGCGCCACCAGGGTGCGCCCGTCCGGGGTCAGCCAACGCTGGCGGCGATAGCGGATCACCCGTGCCTCGAGCCGTAGGTCCTGGACGAAGAACTCCTCGTAGCCCTTGAACCGCGAGCCGGGCGGCGCGGTGATCGCCAGCACCCGTTCTTCGTGCACCACGCGCTTGGCGGTCGTGTTGCGCACCTTGGTCTTGCGCTTCCGCTTGTCGGCCCGCGTCGTCGTCGCCTGCTCCATGCCCGACGGCTTGATCTTGGGACGCTGCTTCAAGCCCTTCAGTCGGGCTACCTCGTCGCGTAGCGCCGCGTTCTCTTCGGCCAACCGCGACACCTCGCCGAGCAGCTCAATGACCAGCCGCCTGAGCTCCGCCGTCGTGAGGCCTGCCACATCCAGCTTCGCCACCAACATGCATCACTTTGAATCACAACCACTGCGGGATGGAAACCCCTAAAATTCAATCTGTGCCCGGAATTATGCCCCGCTTACCCGTGCGCCCTGTAAGCGTATGATAATCCGATCTTTTTCGAGTCGCGGTGTTGAAGATGGGCCTAGCGTTTCTGCGACCGACACCAGCACCTCGAGCGCGATCGCGCTGACCCGCGCCTCGCTGGAGGCGGTGGCAAGCACCTCGGCAGCGACCAAGGTGAGCCTCGCTTGCCTGACAGGCGTCGTCAGGACCTCGGCGGCGACCGACGTGACACGGCTTTCCGCCATCTCAGGTCACGACCTCTGGCCCGATCTGCAGGGCGTTCACGCCGCCTGAGATCCAAGCGGCCGCCGTGTCCGGGTCGGTCTCGTGGATGTCCCGGAAGTACTGGTAGCTGGCGGCCATGGCATGCACAGCACCGTCGGCGCTCGTGGCAGCGGACTTCACCTTGCTGCGCACCTCGCGGGTCGCCGCATCGTCCTTGCGCGCGCACATGGTCACCTGCACCGCATGGATGCTCTCTGGGGTGAACGGCAGATCGCCCACCTCGTAGAGATCGGGGGCGCCGGCGCTGCCCGAGGCGACATAATCGCTGTCGCTGTTGACCGTGGTCTCGTCCACGACGGCGTAGTGGTCGGTGCCGGCGCTCGGCGTCCAGTCGGCATCGGCCGTGTCGGCGTCCGGGTACAGCACGGCGACCCGGCTCTCGCCCAGCCGGGCCGCACTGTCGGTGACATAGACGTCGTCAACCGTCGGGCTCGAGAACTGGGTCAGGCCGTTCAGCTGGAACCTGATACGATCCACCCCGGCCTCGGCCTGCAGCCTGGTGTCGATGCTGCTCAGATCGATGACCTTCACGCCGTCCAACCAGACCCCGATGAGCCCGCTGGCATCGTCGATCGCCGCCGCGATCTCGATATAGTGCCAGATGCCGATGCCCAGCGTCTCGATCGAGGTGCCGAGCACTGTTGAGATGCTGCCGCGGCAGGCGATCAGCTGGCGGCTGCCGTTGACGCCGACGATGACCTGATCGCCGCTTGCCGACATGAGCCGGCAGACCTCTTCGGCGCCGCCGGGGAAGCCAGACGCCTTGAACGCGAAGCCGACGGCTACATTCGCGGTCAAGGTGAAGGCCGGTGACGTGATGAAGCGGTCCTGCGACGAGCGGATCGCCTGGCCGCCGAACCGGCCCGGGGTCCAGCGCCACGGTGGATGTCGAGTTGAACGTCCAGACTGTATTCATGCCGGCGTTGCCCGAGATCGCCGGGTACAGGTCGAAGCCATCGATCAGCACGAGCGACATCTATCGGTTTCCCCTGAGCGTGATGGACAGGTCGGCGAGGGTGGCATCGGCCGGAGCCTGATTGACGATCGCCAGGCGGTCGCCGGGCGCGAAGGTAGCGTCGGCAGCCAGAGAGAAGGTTGCCGTGCTCGAGCCGGTGTCGAAGGTGATGCTCCCGATGCTCGCCCCGTTCTGCTGGACATCGAGCGAGGTGCTCGCGGTGGCCGGGACCTGGGCGTAGCCCTGTGAGCCGTCGAAGCCCGCGGGGAAGGTGACCGTGCGGGGGAGCACGATCTGCGCCATGAGGGCGCCACTGCCGTGCGTGCCGGCGATGAACATCGCGGGGTCGTAGGGACCGGCACCACCAGCGCTGATGGGAAGGACGTCCGTGCCGTCGCAGTAGACGACGGCGGTGTTGTCGGGGCTGGCACCGACCGCCACGCCGGCGCCGGCCGCGGTCCGGACCGTGACCGCGAAGCCGCCGGCGGTGGCGTTGTGGACGAAGTACGGCTTGCGATTGTCCGGGACGACCGCCTCGGCGTCGGCAGCAAGGGTGCCCGTCAGGCGCAGCATCTTGCATGCGAGCGCCGCGGCGGGATCGATTGTAATGGTGCCGCCGGCCGAGACGTCGAGCTCGAGCAGCCCGGCGATCGCCTGGTCGAGGGCGTCGAAGGCCTCGTTGGCGGTGACCTCCTTTCTGCGCCTGGCTCTGGAGGATGTGCTCGATGGCGAGGTTTGGGGTAGTGCTCATAGCGCAGCTCTCCCGGCAAAGCGACCACGGCGCTACCTAGGCGATCTAGCTTGGAGTAGCCTACGCGCCCTTTTCGAACAGCACGGCGTTGGTTAGTTAGATCGCAATCGGGTGTGATCCGAGGGAGATCCGAGTGGCGCTACTCACTCTGGCGATCGGGGTGGCTCTGTTCATGGGAGTGCATCTGATTCCGATGATGCCCAAGTGGCGGGCAGCGTTCGTCGGTCGCATCGGTGAAAGGACGTACAAGGCCGGGTTCTCGGTGCTCGCCCTATCGGGACTGGTCGGTGCCATCGTTGCCTACCGCTACACGCCGCATGTCCCGCTCTGGCTTAGCCCGCCAGCGATCCGGGCAGTCACCGCCGTGCTGATGCTTGCCGCCGTGCTTGGTTTCGCCGGCGCCAAAGGCGTCCCCTGGTTCAAGCGGGTCGTCCGCCACCCGATGCTCTGGGGGATCGGTCTGCTGGGGATTGCTCACCTGCTTGTCAACGGCGAACCCCCGGGCGTGATCCTGTTTGGCGGTCTGGTGGTGTTTGGCTTCGTGTGGCAGTGGCTCACCGATCGCCGTGACGCTGAGGTCGATCCGGCAGGTTGGGCCGAGACCAAGCAAACCACCAGCTTCTGGCCCTTCGCCAAGTGGAACGCTCGGAGCGACGCGGTAACCTTTCGGCCCTTGATCATCGGCGGGGCCGCATACGTCTTGCTTATCCTGCTCCATCCCTGGCTGTTCGGTGCGCCCGTGATCCTGCGGTAAAGCACGAATTTCGAGGTCCGATCAGTCATGGGGCGCTGTAGGGCATGCCCCGGAAAGCGGACCTCAAGGACGTCGGTCATCGGTTCCGACTCGCCCGGTCCATGGCGCGAGCCATCTCGGCCGCGATCTGGCCCTGGCTCGCACCGAACGAGTTGGCATCCGCGGCGGTAACATTGATCATCACCGTGATCGGCCGCCGCTCGCGCTGCGTTTTCTCGTCCCGGACCAGCCGCTCGGGCAGGTCATCCTGGACGCGCTGCAGGCGCTCGGCACGGTCCTTGACGCCAGCCGTGTCGTCGGGAGCAGATGGCGTTTGAGCGGGCGCGCGCGGCTGCTCCGGCGGGCCCTCGAGGAAGGCGATGCGCGCCTGGGTCTGATCGCGCACGCGCGACAGCTCGTCAATCTTCTTTTGCAGCGCGCTGATCTGCGCCGTGTCGAGGAAGGTGGTAAAGCCAAGCGTCGGCGACTTGCGAAGCTCGTCGATCCGCCCCTGCAGCTTCGCGATCGTGCTCTCGGTCAGGTCGAGCTCATAGCGCAGCGTGCGCAGGCTCTTCTCCCCGGGCGCATCGAACAGGCGCTCCCAGGCTATGCCGGCCTTGTCGGCGACGTCGGCAAGCCAGGTGGAGAGATCGGCGATCACCGGCGCCGCCTCGAGCGCCGCCCGGGTCAGGTTGGCGGAGACCACCTGGGCCAGCGTGTCGAGCTCGGTCCGGGCCCGCTCGGCATCGCGCACCAAGTGCTCGTCGAGGACGATACCGAGGTCGCGGGCGCGATCGCGCATCTGGTCCAAAGCACCGCTGCCGTCGCTCAGCAGGTTGACCAGCGCCACGCCCTCGGAATCGAACAACTTGAAGGCGAGCCGGACGCGCTCGGCAGGATCCTCGATGCGGGCGAAGGCGTCGGCGACGTCCACCAGCAGGTCCTCGCTCCGGCGGAGATGGCCATCCTGGTCCCGAAGTGCGATGCCCATCTGCGCAAGCGCGTCCTTGGCCTCGCCCGTGCCCTGCGCCGCCTCCGCCGTCCGGCGGGTGAAGCGCTGGAGCGCCATGTCGAGGGTCTGCTCCTCGACCCGGAGGTTTTGGCCGCGAAGCGCAGCTCCTGCAGCGCCTCGACCCCGACCCCGATCTTGTCGGCGGTCTTTCCGATGGCGTCGGCCGCCGAGATCGAGCGGTTCACGAGGGCGGCGAGGCCGCCGACCGTGGTCACGCCGGCGAGAGCGCCACCGAGGGTTCGGATGCCGGTGCGCAACAGCTCTGCCTGCCGACTCAGGTCCCTGAGCCCGCCCGAGGCTTTGCCGCCGGCGGTCTCGATGCGCTTTAGGCTCTGCTCACCGCTCTGCCCGACCGAGACCAGCTCGGCCTTGACCTGTCCGCCGCCCTCGACCGCGAGGCGGATGGCGTATGTGTGTGTGCGTCGGGCCATGGTTCAGCCTGTGCATGACCATCAGATGCTTGGGCGAGCGTTAGGATGTAGCGCCCGCCTTGGGGCAGGCCCGCACCCAATCCCAGGCTTGCTGCAGTTGATCAGGTGGGAAGGTTCGGATTTCCCCAGCCATGAGAAGACCTGCCAGTTTCACGCACCACTCCTCCCAAGCTGGCACGCCGACAACCGCAATCCTTTCGAAGTCCGCGCGGTGGCGAACGTCGAGGATCGTATTGGCCCACGCCGATTTGAGATCCCAACCCCGAAAGGTCTCGTCCATATAGAACAGCACCCTGACCCTCCCGAATCGCTCGATCAGTGATTCGAGCCGGGGTATGAGGCGGCTTTCGTAGTCGTCTTCGGTCAACTTTCCGCCGGCCTGGACGCCGAGAACGTTGCCGCTGCTTTCCTGCATGAACTCGATCATCAAAGACGCTCTCGGCAACGGCCCACGGCTGGCGTCCGCTTGGGCCTCAAGTTCGGGAATGGGGCGCGAGAAGGATGATGGCCGCGCCGAGGACGCAGACACCCGCCCCTACGAGATCCCACCGATCCGGCACCTGGCCTTCGATCGCCCACAACCAAGCGAGCGATGCGGCGATGTAGATCCCGCCGTAAGCCGCATAGGCGCGCCCCGCGAACGCCAGGTCGACCCGGGTCAGGAGGAGGGCGAAGAGTGCCAGGAAGACCAGCCCGGGCAACACCCACAGCGGGCTGCGGTCGAGCCGCAGCCAGGCCCAGAAGGCGAAGCAGCCGGCGATCTCGGCGAAGGCGGCGCCGGCGTAGACCGCCAGCGACGGCAGCGCCGCGCTCACGCCCCGTCCTCCGGCGGCACCGAGGTGACCGCCTTTCTGTCGAGCACAGACCGTCGTTCGGTTCGAATCATTGCCTGACCATCACTCCCGCCCGCCGGTGCCCAGGACGCGCGGTCCCCGGACCACCGCCGCCGGACAGGAGGCGCAACACCAGGGTCGCCGGGATCTTCGCCTGCCATGGTGTCCTCACCCGGCCGTCTACGACGTCAGCAGCTCTACCACGATCGGCTCGACCATGGGGCTGCCAGGGCGACCAGGAGGCTAGCTGCTCCCATCGCGCCGAGCGTCGATGTCGCCCGCCTTGCTTTGTGTCGAAGGCTCTGCCATCCGACCCAAATCCAGCCACCCGCGAAGGCGATGAGGGCGAGATCCATCATCCAGCCCTGCGCCCCCACCAACCAGGCGATGATGCTGCCGGCGCCGGCCATGGCAATCGCCGGAAACGCGAACGGCAGGACGCAGCAAGCGGCGCAGGCCAGGGCGCCGGTTGCCGTGGCCGCCGCAGTGGCCACGACGATCCGGCCGCCCGGCACCCGCCCAGCACGTTCTCCCGCGATGGGCGAGAGATCTTCAGCGCTGCGGGTCACAACAACCTGCCGACGAGCAACCGCAGACGGAGACCGCGGACTCGTGTGCCTGAAACGGCTCGAAGACGGCATCGAGCGCATCGCGTGCGTGTTCCGGCGCCTCGATGACCAGCCGGACCGTGTCCGCCTCCTGCTGCAGGTCGAAGGTCAGGAAGGCGCAGCAGTCCTGTTCGCGCGCGACCATCTCCCGCACGCGATCAAATGCGGCGGGCGCATAGGTCAGCTCGAGCCGCAGCCCCTCCCGGCGCTGGGCACGCAGGGCATCGCGGTTCAGTTCGGTGATCCAGGCAAGGCGCTGCCGGAAGTCTCCGGGCCCGAGAGTGGAGGCGATCGGCGCCGGTTCCGATAGGGTGACTGTCATCTTCGATGCTCCTTCTGAGGGTACCAAAGCCGCGGACCTCAGGATCAGCGACTTGGTCTGGCACGAAGATGGGGCTTCAAGTAACTTTAGGTTCAAGGGGCACGAGGAGGACAGATGCGATGCCGCATCTGAAGATCGGCGAGCTGGCCAGGCGGGCCGGCACGAACGCAGCGACGGTCCGATATTACGAGCAGATC
The DNA here is from genome assembly GCA_046727895.1 of Pseudomonadota bacterium. Lineage (GTDB taxonomy): Bacteria > Pseudomonadota > Alphaproteobacteria > Geminicoccales > Geminicoccaceae > DATAOG01. The sequence continues at coordinate 8,477 of JBKPDM010000526.1, forward strand.
GGCCTCCTGCCGACGGCCAGCCGTCGCGACGGTGGTCAGCGGAGTTACGACGAGGAGGACGTCAGGCGGCTCACCTTCATACGCCGCTGCCGCGACTTCGGCTTCTCGATCGAGCAGGTGCGTGCGCTCACTACGCTGGTGCAGGACAGGGAGCGCTCCTGCTTGGAAGCGCGGGATCTGGCGCAGAGCCACCTGGAAGCGGTGCGCGCCAAGCTGGACGAGCTCAAGGCACTGGAGCAAGCCATCGCGCGATTCGTGGAAAGCTGTGAGGTGGCCTGCGCCGGAGGGCCCGGACCGGACTGCGTTGTCCTGGACGATCTGAGCCAGCCCTCGCGTGCCTCGGCGGCATGAGCGCTGTGGGAGCCACGAAGGGACGTTGGTAGCGGTCGTAGACCTCAATCAGGCCGAGCCACGTCGGCGCACCGCGCCTCGACCAGGCCTGCCTCCGCAGCCGGCAGCAGCTCCGAGAGCGCCGCGAGGTCGCAGCCGCGAGCGGCGCCAATCTTGAGCGCTGCGTCCAGATCGATGCCGACCACGTGCCCGCTCGGTGCGAGCCGCAACTGGCTCTGGCACAGCGATCGCGCGCACAGGGACCGGATCACCGCCGGCTGGCGTGTAGACGGCGTCGATCCCGAATGCAGTGAACGTCGCGTCGACGGCGCCGTCAAAGGCCGCCATCAGCGAAGCACGATCCAAGCTGGCGCATGATCACTGGCTCCTTCCTGACCTCGGACGTCGCGATCGACCCCGGCCTCTGCCAGACGGCTTACCAGCGACGGACTGAGCAAGAGGTGATCGAGCCGGAGGCCGGCGTTTCGCTGCCACCGATCCCGCTTGTAGTCCCAGAACGTGTACATCGGCTCCGAAGGATGAAGTGTGCGGATCGCGTCCTTCCAGCCCTGGTCCAGGAGACGCTGAAACGCCGCCCGGCTCTTCGGCTGCAGCAGCGCATCGTTCGCCCAGGACTTGGTCGGGTAGATGTCCAGATCGGTCGGAACGACGTTGTAGTCGCCGGCCAGGACTGCGGGCACTCCCGTTGCAAGAATCTCGGCCGCGTAGGCGATGAGCCGCTCGAACCAGGCCAGCTTATAGTCGAACTTCGGGCCCGGCTGCGGGTTGCCGTTGGGCAGGTAGATGCAGGCGATGAGCGCACCGCTGACGGCCGCCTCGATGTACCGGCTCTGCGTATCCGTGGCGTCGCCGGGCAGGTCTTCCCGGGTCAGAATCGGTTTGGCATTCTTCGCAAGGATCGCGACGCCGTTCCAGGTTCTCTGTCCCCGCCACACGGCACCGTACCCGGCGTCTCGGATGGCCGCGTCGGGGAAGCCCGCGTCGGTCGCCTTGAGCTCCTGCAGGCAGACGACATCCGGTGCCGACGTTTGGAGCCATTCGAGGAGGCGCGGCAGGCGGCTCGTGATGCCGTTGACGTTGAAGGTGGCGATCTTCATGTCGCCACGATAGGCGGGTCTTAGGCGATCGGCAATCCGAACAGCTCGCGCAGCGCATCGCGGTATTGCGCGTGGCCCAGCTCGTGGGTGTCGCAATGCGAGCCGCCATCGACGAGCACGAAGCGCTTGGGCACCGTGGCGCGCTCGTACAGGGCGCGGCCGAGGTCGGGGTGGATC
>JBKPDM010000527.1:0-15362 GCA_046727895.1 Pseudomonadota bacterium
TTCAGGAACAGCCGGCTGGATGGCGAATAGGGGCTGATGTGGCTGGGGTCGGCCGGAAACAGGGCGTGCAGCGGGTTGATGCCGATCGCTGCGGCACCGAGCCCGGCCGCCTGCTCGGCCAGCCGCGCGAGATCGGTGAAGTCGCCCATGCCCCAATTGCGCTCGGAGCGCAGGCCATAGAGCTGGCAGGCGAGGCCCCAGAGCCGCCCTCCATCATCCGGCTCCTCTTCGGGCAAGAAACATTGCGCCGGCGCGACGATCAGGCCGCTCGTGCCGCGCACGGTTTCGCCCGCCGCCCCGCCGACCGAAAGCTGGAGTCGGTGATAGCCCAGAGGCAGCTCGTGCGGCAGGCGGAGCCGCCAGCGCCGGTAGCGCTCGCCCTCGACCTCGGCTTCCGCGACTGTGGGCAGATCGTCGATCGCCGCTTCGCCTTCGTGGACGCCGCCCGCCTCCTCGACCAGGGACCAGCGGACGCGCGCGCCCACATGGCTCTTGGGCAGACTGAAGGTCACCTCGTGCGGATCGGGTGGTGCCAGGACCCGCACCGGAGCCAGCAGCCGCCGCCAGGGCCATGTCTCGGCCGCGCGCAGGCTTGCGGCGATCTCCCGCTCGCTGCCGGCGGCGACGCCCATGGCCTCGAGCAGGGCCCGCTCGGTCGTGGCCGACGCACGGCGCCGCCTGCCCCAGATGTCGGTGTAGCCCGGTTCGATGCCGTAGAGCTGTCCGAGGCGACGCAGCTTCGCCCGAGCGCTCATGGCCCTTCCGGGGCGAGAAGCCAGAGCACCGACCAGGGCGGCAGGCGACCTTGGCCGAGCTCGTCGGGCAGGTCCGGACGGGTCGCGAACATGGTCTCGCCATCGACCGGCAGGCCCCGCGCTTCGACCACCGGATCGCCGAGATTGGCGATCAGCTGGAGGCGGCTGCCGTCGCCGAGCGTCCAGGTGGCGCGGACCGCCGTCTCGCCAACGGTCGCCGCGTCGCCAACGTGACCGCGGATGCCGGCGAGTCGCGGCACGATTGCCTCGTGCCGGATGCTGAGCAGCCGGCGGACCAGATCGAGCCACGCGGCGTGCTCGGGCTGCTCGGGCACCGACCAGTCGAGACGCGATGCCGCGAAGGTCGAAAGCGCATTCGGGTCGGGAATGTGGGCGCGCGCCGCCTCGTCGGCGAACTGGGGAAACTTTCTGAACTCGCGCCGCCGGCCCTCGCGCACCGCGTCGGCCAGCTCGTCATGAAAATCGGTGAAGTAGCAGAACGGCTGGGTAGCACCCCATTCCTCGCCCATGAACAGGAGCGGGATCTGGGGCACCAGCAGGAGTACCGCGGTCATCGCCTGGACCGCCTGCCACTCGGCGAGATCGGCGATCCGCTCGCCGAACGCCCGGTTGCCGACCTGATCGTGATTCTGGAGGAAACCGACGAAGGCCGGCGGCGGCAGATGACCGCTCGGCTCGCCCCTGAGCGCGCCGTCGCGGTGCGCGGACGGCTCGCCCTGATAGACGAAGCCGGTGCTGAGCGCGCGTGCGAGCAGCTTCCGCGGCTCGTGGACGTAGTCGCGGTAGTAGCCGCCGCCCTCACCGGTCAGCAGATGGTGGTAGACGTGATGGACGTCGTCGTTCCACTGCGCATCGTAGAGGCGGGCCCGGCCATCCTCGTCGCGGGCCAGGAGATGCGCGGCGTTCTGCTCGTGCTCGAGGACCAGATGGACGAGCCGCCCGGGCTCGATCGTGCGGCGCACGGTCTCGGCGATCTCGACCAGGATGTGCTTTGCGCCCTCGTCGATGATCCGGTCGACCGCGTCGAAGCGCAGGCCGTCGAAGCGATATTCTTCCAGCCAATAGAGGACGTTGTGGATCGCGACGTCGCGCACGTGCCGCTCGGCGTAGTTGATCGCCGGGCCCCAGGGCGTTCGCTTCTCGGGGTCGAAGTACTGCGGTGCATAGATGTGCAGGTAATTTCCGTCGGGGCCGAAGTGATTGTAGACCACGTCCAGGAACGCCATCAGGCCGCGCTCATGCAGCGCGTCGATCAGGCGCTTCAGCCCGTCGGGCGCGCCGTAGCTGGCATCGGGCGCGAACGGCAGCACCCCATCGTAACCCCAGTTGCGCCGGCCCGGGAAGTCGGCGACCGGCATCAGCTCGATGGCGGTGACGCCGAGGTTTGCGAGGTGGTCCAGCTTTCGCCGCAGGCCATCGAAGGTGCCCTCCTCGCTGAATGTGCCGAGGTGCAGCTCGTAGAGCACGGTCTCGTGCCAGGGCCGGCCGCGCCAGGCCGGGTTTCGCCAGCGATAGCTCTGCGGATCGACGACCACGCTCGAACCGTGGACGTCCTCGGCCTGGCAGCGCGAGATCGGGTCGGGGACGAGCGAACCGTCCGCGAGCTGGTAGCGGTAGCGCGCCCCGGGCCCGGCCCGATCGGTCACCAGCTCGAAATAGCCGCCCTCCTTACGGGTCATCGGTAGGACGGCATCCAGGTCCTCGAGGTGCAGGGCGACCGCCTCCTGCGCCGGCGCCCAGAGCCGGAAGCGCACGGTCCCGTCTTCGCGGACCGCGGCGCCGAACGGCAGCTCGTGGGCGAAGGTGTCAGAGGTCATCTCGGGGCCCGTTGGCGCTTGCGGTCGACGATGGCGAGCCGGCCTGGAGGACGAACAGGACGAGCGAGCGTGCCGAGAGATCGAACGTCTGACCCGCGGGGTGAGTGGTCGGCGCGGCCTCGAGGGCGGGTTCGAAGGTGTCGAGCAGGCGCTGCCAGGTCGTTCCCCCGGGGACGGTCGGAAGCGTGAAGGGCACCACGTCGTGGTACGCGTTCAGCAGGATCAGGAGGACGTCGTCGCGGGCGCGCTCGCCGCGCGCGGTCAGATGGCGACCCGCCCGCCCGTTCAGCATCAGGCCGATGCAGCGGGCGAGCGCGTTGCGCCACTCCTCCGGCGTCTTCTCGGTACCGGCCGGCGTGAACCAGGTGATGTCCTTGAGGCCATCGGCGGAGGTTTCCGCGCCGTGCAGGAAGCGCATGCGGCGCAACACCGGGTGGGCTTTGCGCAGTCTGATCAGACGGGCGACAAACCGGATCAGCTCGCGATCTTCAGGCCCGATCCCCTCCCAGTCGAACCAGCTGATCTCGTTGTCCTGGCAATAGGCGTTGTTGTTGCCCTGCTGGGTGCGGCCGAACTCGTCGCCGCCGAGCAGCATCGGCGTGCCCTGGGCGATCAGGAGGGTGGCGAGCATGTTGCGCTTCTGCCGCGCGCGCAGCGCGACGATCTCGGGATCGTCGGTCGGCCCCTCGATGCCATGATTCCAGCTGTTGTTGTTGTCGGTGCCGTCCAGGCTGTTCTCGCCGTTGGCTTCGTTGTGCTTCTGGTCGTAACTGACCACGTCGTTGAGGGTGAAGCCGTCGTGGGCGGTGATCTTGTTGACGCTCGCCCATGAACGGCGGCCCATGCGCTCGAACAGGTCGCTCGAGCCGGTCAGGCGGGCGGCGAGCTCGGGCAGGGTCCCTTCGTCGCCCCGCCAGCAGCGGCGCACGCAATCGCGAAAACGATCGTTCCACTCGGCGAAGCCCGGCGGGAAGCCGCCGACCTGATAGCCCCCCGGCCCGACGTCCCAGGGCTCGGCGATCAGCTTGACGTGGCTCAGCACCGGGTCCTGCCGGATGGCGTCGAAGAAGCCGCTGCCGGGGTCGAAGCCGTGGTGCTCGCGCCCGAGCGTCGCCGCGAGATCGAAGCGGAAGCCGTCGACGTGCATCTCCTCGACCCAGTAGCGCAGGCTGTCGGTGACCAGTTGCAGGACCCGCGGATGGGTCAGGTCGAAGGTGTTGCCGCAGCCGGTCTCGTCGATGTAGTAGCGCTGATCGCCCGGGACGAGGCGGTAGTAGCTGGCGTTGTCGATGCCGCGAAAGCAGAGCGTCGGCCCGAGGTGGTTGCCTTCGCAGGTGTGGTTGTAGACGACGTCCAGGATGACCTCGATGCCGGCCTCGTGGAAGCACGCAACCATGGTCTTGAACTCGGCGACCGGCTCGCCGACCGTGTAGAGCGGCTCGGGCGCAAAGAAGCCGAGGCTGTTGTAACCCCAATAGTTGCGCAGTCCGCGCTGCAGCAGGTGCCGGTCGTCGACGAACGCGTGCATCGGCAGCAGCTCGACCGCCGTGATGCCGAGCCGGACCAGATGATCGAGCATCGGCGCCGAGGCGAACGCGGCATAGGTGCCACTGAGTGGCGGGTGGATCTCGGGCAGGCGCATGGTCGCGCCGCGAACGTGGACCTCGTAGATGATCGTCAGGTCCCAGGGCGTGCGCGGCGCGCCGTCGTCACCCCAGCTGAACGCCGGATCGATCACCAGGCATTTGGGTATGCCGCGCGCGTTGTCGCGCCGGTCCAGCGACAGATCCTCGCGCGGACTGCCGACCCGGTAGCCGAAATGGACGTCCGACCAGTGGAGACGGCCGAAGAGCGATTTGGCGTAGGGGTCGACGAGCAGCTTGTGAGGGTTGAAGCGGTGGCCCTGGCGGGGTTCGTAGGGGCCGTGCACCCGGTAGCCGTAGAGCAGGCCGGGCCGCGCGTCGGGCAAGTAGCCATGCCAGATCTGATCGGTGTACTCGGGCAGCTCGATCCGCGTCAGCTCGCGCCGCCCGGTGGCATCGAACAGGCAGAGCTCGACCTTGGTCGCGTTGGCCGAGAACAAGGCGAAGTTGACGCCCCGGCCGTCCCAGGTCGCGCCGAGCGGATAGGGCGATCCCGGGCGGACCCGGCTGCGCGGGGCGGCCATCAAGAGGCGTGATGCTCGAGGAACAGCGTGCCGAGTGGCGGCAGGGTCAGGGAGAGTGAGAAGGGTCGGCCGTGGGATCCGAAGTGCTCGGCCTCGACGCCGCCGCCATTGCCGATGTTGGCGCCGCCGTAGACCGCCGCATCGGTGTTGACCCGCTCGCGGTAGTAGCCCGCGAAAGGCACGCCGATCCGATAGCCGTAGCGCGGCACGGGCGTGAAGTTGCAGATCACGACCACGATCGATCCGGGATCGGCGCCGCGGCGCAGGAAGGCGAGCACGCTCTGCTCGTTGTCGTGCAGCTCGAGCCATTCGAAGCCATCGGCCTCGCAGTCGCGCTGGTGCAACGCCGGCAGCTCCCGATAGAGATGGTTCAGATCGCGGACCAGATCCTGCATACCGCGGTGCATCGGGTGGTCGAGCTGGTGCCAGTCGAGGCTGGCGTCGTGGTTCCACTCGCGCCCCTGCGCGAACTCGCCACCCATGAACAGAAGCTTCTTGCCGGGATGGCCGAACATGAAGCCGAAATAGGCGCGCAGGTTGGCGAATTTCTGCCAGCCGTCGCCCGGCATCTTGCCGAGCAGCGAGCCCTTGCCGTGCACGACCTCGTCATGGCTGAGCGGCAGGATGAAGTTCTCGCTGAAGGCGTAGATCAGGCCGAAGGTCAGCTCGTGATGATGGTATTTGCGATGCACCGGGTTCTCGCTGATGTAGTGCAGCGTGTCGTGCATCCAGCCCATGTTCCATTTGTAGCCGAAGCCGAGGCCGCCGAGATAGGTCGGCCGCGAGACGCTGGGCCAGGCGGTCGACTCCTCGGCGATCGTGGTCGCGCCTTCGGCCTCGCCGAACGCCAGCTCGTTCAGGCGCCTGATGAAGGCGATCGCAGCGAGGTTCTCATTGCCGCCGAACTGGTTGGGGATCCACTGGCCCGGCTCGCGCGAGTAGTCGAGGTAAAGCATCGAGGCGACCGCATCCACCCGCAGCCCGTCGATATGATAGTGCTGGAGCCAGAACAGAGCATTGGACAGCAGGAAGTTGGTCACCTCGCGCCGGCCGTAGTTGTAGATCAGGGTGTTCCAGTCGAGGTGGAAGCCCTGGCGCGGATCGGCATGCTCGTAAAGGTGAGTGCCGTCAAAATAGCCGAGCCCGTGCGGGTCGGTCGGGAAGTGGCCGGGCACCCAGTCCAGGATCAGGCCGATGCCTTCCTGATGACAGCGGTCGACGAAATGGACGAAATCCTCGGGGCTGCCGTGGCGGCTGGTCGGCGCATACAGGCCGATGGGCTGATAGCCCCAGGAGCCGTCGAACGGGAACTCCGAGACCGGCAGCAGCTCGAGGTGGCTGAAGCCCATGTTCTTGACATAAGGCACCAGCCGCTCGGCCAGCTCGCGATAGGTGAGATAGCGGTTGCCCTCCTCGGGCACGCGCATCCAGGAGCCGATGTGACATTCGTAGATCGAGACCGGGGCGGCGAGCGCGTTGGCCCTCGTGCGCGAGGCCATCCAGTTCTGGTCGCCCCAGCGCGGCTCGCCGAGCCCGTGCACGATCGAGGCGGTGCGCGGCGGCTGCTCGGCGAAGAAGGCGAACGGATCGGCCTTGAGCGGCATCAGCCCGCCGGTCGGACCCTTGATCTCGTATTTGTAGACCTCGCCGGGCGGCAGGCCGGGAATGAACAGTTCCCAGACGCCGCACTCGATGCGCTTGCGCATCAGGTGCCGGCGGCCATCCCAACCGTTGAAGTCGCCGACCACGCTCACCCGGCTGGCGCTCGGCGCCCACACCAGGAAGGCAGAGCCGGCGACGCCCTCGAGCGTCATCGGACGCGCGCCGAGCTTCTCGAACAGGCGGGTATGGGTCCCCTCGGCGATCAGGTACACATCCACCTCGCCGAGGATCGGCGGGAAACGGTAGGGATCGTCGAAATCGATCGTGCGGCCACCCTGCTCGGTCCGCAGGCGATAGGCGAAGGGCAGCCCGCGACCCGGTAGCCGGACCTCGAACACGCCGTCGCGATGGACGCGTGACATCTCGGCCAGAGCGTGGCCGCTCTCGGGGGCGAGCACCCAGGCGCGCCCGGCCTGCGGCTGGAACGTGCGCAGGATCAGTCCGTCACCACCGGCGTGGGCGCCGAGGATGGCGAAAGGATCGCCGTGATTGCCGCGCGCCAGTGCGTCGAGCGCCGGCGACAGGTCGTCCTTGATGGCCAGCTTAGTCCGTGCCATGCCCCTGGTCTCCCCGCTGGTGCTCAAGGCTCAACAGGCCGGCCACGCCTCTGAGCGGTATCCGCAGCCAGCCCGGTCGGTTGGCCGCCTCGTAGCAGATCTCGTACAGCGCCTTCTCGAGCAGGAACAGATCGAGCAGTGCCTGCGCCTGATCGGCGTCCTCGGGATAGCTCGGGCAGCCGGTGATGGTCTCGCGATAGGCATCGAGGAACGCGGCCTCGACCGATTCCCGCCAGCGCTGGGCGAGCCCCAGCACGAGGTCCTCGCTCCCGGGATGGACCTCGGCGAAATGCAGACTGGCGCTCCAGGCGGCGTAGTCGAACGAGCGCAGCATGCCCGCCACGTCCTTGAGCGGCGAGAGCTTGGCGCGGCGCTCCTCGAGCGGGCGGGCGGGCTCGCCCTCGAAATCGAGGATGTAGAAGTCGTTCTGCGCCACCAGCACCTGGCCGAGATGATAGTCACCGTGCAGGCGGGTCTTGGCGGCCTCGATCCCGGTCCGGCCGAGCTGATCGATCCGCGCGTTGCAGGCCGCGCGCTGCTCGAGCAGCAGCTCGGGCAGCTGGCGGTCGGCCTCGCCGAGCGAGGCGAGCGCCTGCTCGATCGCCTGGAAGGCGGCATCAGCCTGGCGGCGCACGCCCGCGCTCCAGCTCCGCAGGTCCCGGGCGGTGATCGGCTCGGCCGCGAAGGCCGGGTCCTCGGTCGCGGTCGCGAACGCCCGATGCAGCTCGGCGGTGCGTTGGCCGAGCACCCGCGCCTGGGCCAGATAGAAGCCGTGCACCTCCTCGTGCAACGGCGGCTCGGCGCCTTCTGCTCCCGCGACGAGACGCAACTCGTCGAGCACGCGCTGCAGATATTCCGTGGTGTAGACCCAGCCGTCGCCCTGATTGCGCACGAGGCCGAACGCGGCTGCCAGCGCGGTGCTGGCGCCGTCCGGGCCGACATGCTCGATTGCGCCGAGCAACGGCGGCGTATTGGCAAAGCCCGCTTCCTCGGCCAGGAAACGGCCGATCTCGATTTCGGGCTGCACGCCTGGCGCCAGCTTGCGATAGGCCTTGAAGATTGCCTGATCACCGATCAGGACCGAGGAATTGCTCTGCTCGACGCCCGGGCGCCTGATCTCGACCTCCGGCGACAGCTCCATGGCGGTGCCGGCCGAGGTCGCCCAGAAGCTGACCTGGCCGGAAGATGCCGGAAGCTCGACCCCGTACCGCATTGCTTCGATCGCGGCGAGCGGGAAGTCGTGGCCCGCGACGGCGTCGTAGAGCGCGCCAACCCTGGCGCCGCGACGCACGCGGGCGAGCGAGAACGACAGAAGCGGCCAGCCGTGGGTCAGCGCCTGGTCATCGTAGGACGTGCTGAGCGGCAGGAAATAGCGCTTCGGTGCCTCGACGCCGGCGAGGTCGACGTCGATCTCGGCCAGCAGGTGACCGTCACCCCGGGCGGGCAGCTCGGCCCAGCTCGCGATCCGCGCCTCGCGGATCCTGAGGTCCTTGGCGGCGAACCAGCGCTGATGGGCCAGGTAGGCCGGCAGCACCTCGGTGCGGAAGTCGCGAGCGCTCTGGCCGTCGATCAGGGCGCGCCAGCCGTCGCGCATGACCAGGGTGATGAAGTCCGGCAGCGGCTCCGGAATCTGTGTGTGCCAGGCAGGCAGCTCGGCCTCCTGGGCGAGCAGGAACCAGTAGAAGCCGTGGCCCGGGAGGGTCAGCAGATAGGACAAATCGCCGATCGGCGGGAAAGGGCTGCGTCCGAGCAGCTCGATCGGCACCCGACCCTTGAACTCGGCGAGGTCGAGCTCGACCGCCTGGGCCGAGCGCGAGAGGTTGACCACGCAGAGGATGGTCTCGCTGTCGTGCTCGCGCAGATAGGCCAGGATCTTCCGATTGTGCGGATAGAGCAGACGCAGCCGGCCGCGCCCGAACGCCTTGTGCGACTGGCGCACGGCGATCATCCGCTTCATCCAGTTGAGGAGCGACGACGGGCTGCGCTGCTGGGCCTCGACGTTGACCGCCTCGTAGCCGTAGATCGGGTCCATGATCGGCGGCAGGAAGAGGCGGTTCGGGTCGGCGCGCGAGAAGCCGCCGTTGCGGTCGGGCGACCATTGCATCGGCGTGCGCACACCGTCCCGATCGCCGAGGAAGATGTTGTCGCCCATGCCGATCTCGTCGCCGTAGTAGATGATCGGCGTGCCGGGGAACGAGAACAGCAGGCTGTTCATCAGATCGATTTTGCGCCGGTCGTTCTCGAGCAGGGGCGCCAGCCGGCGGCGGATGCCCAGATTGAGCCGCGCCCGCTTGTCGGCGGCATAGACCTGCCAGAGATAATCCCGCTCCTTGTCGGTCACCATCTCGAGCGTCAGCTCGTCGTGGTTGCGCAGGAAAATGCCCCACTGGCAGTTCTCGGGGATGTCCGGCGTCTGGCGCAGAATGTCGGCGATCGGATGCCGGTCCTCCTGGGCGATCGCCATGTACATCCGCGGCATGACCGGGAAATGGAACGCCATGTTGCACTCGTCGCCATCGGCGAAATAGGGCAGGACGTCCTCGGGCCACTGATTGGCCTCGGCGAGCAGCATGCGGCCCTCGTAGCGCTTGTCGACCTCGGCCCGGATGCGCTTCAGGACGGCATGGGTCTCCGGCAGGTTCTCGTTGTTGGTCTGTTCGCGCTCGACCAGATAGGGGATCGCGTCGAGGCGCAGCCCGTCCACACCCATGTCCAGCCAGTAGCGGAGCACATGCAGGATCTCGACCATCACCCGCGGATTGTCGAAATTGAGATCCGGCTGATGCGAGTAGAAACGGTGCCAGTAGTAGGCCTGGGCGACCGGGTCCCAGGCCCAGTTCGAAGTCTCCGTATCGATGAAGATGATCCGGGTCTCGGGGTATTTCTTGTCGGTGTCGCTCCAGACGTAGTAGTTGCGATGCACCGAGCCCGGCTTGGCGGCGCGGGCCCGCTGAAACCAGCGGTGCTGGTCGGAAGTGTGATTGATCACCAGCTCGGTGATCACTCGCAGGCCGCGCTCGTGCGCGGCCCTGACGAAGCGCCGAAAATCCCGCAGCGTGCCGAACGACGGGTTGACATCCCGGTATCTGGCAATGTCGTAACCGTCGTCGCGCAGGGGCGACGGATAGAAGGGCAGCACCCAGACCGTTGTGACCCCCAGCTCCTGAATATAGTCAAGCTTTTGCATCAGGCCGGCGAAGTCGCCGATGCCATCGTTGTTGGCGTCGAAGAAGCCCTTGATGTGGAGCTGATAGAGGACGGCGTCCTTGTACCACAACGGGTCGGTGCGATCGATCATCAGGCGGGCTCTTTAGATGGTTTGACCACGGTCGAGGAGCTCAGCCGGGCAAACCTGGCGGGGTGATCCGCCAGATCGCGCATGGGTTGACGTTCGGATCGAGCCAGAGGTGCTGCATCTTGCCGTGCCAGGTGAAGCGCTGGCCGGTGAACAGATCCTCCACTTCGACCTCCGCCCAGTCCGGCAGGTTGAGCTCCCAGAGCGGCACCTCGAAATTCGCCGTCTGGGCGTGGTGCGGGTCGAGGTTGACCGCGATCAGGACGATGTTGTCCCGCGCCGCGGTCATCTTGCCGTAGTAGAGGATGTTGTCGTTGAACGCATTGTAGAAGCGGAGATTGGTGAACTCCTGCAAAGCCGGGTTGTCGCGCCGGATCCGATTGACCCGGGCAACGTAGCCGCGGATGTTGCCCGGCCGGTCGTAGTCCCAGGCCTTGATCTCGTATTTCTCGGAGTTGAGATACTCCTCCTTGCCGGGGATCGGCGTGCCCTCGCACAGCTCGTAGCCATTGTAGATGCCGTAGACGGTCGAGAGCGTCGCCGCGAGGACAAACCGCACCTGGAAGCCCGCTCGCCCGCTGGTCTGCAGGTAGACCGGGTTGATGTCCGGCGTGTTGGCAAAGAAGTTCGGCCGCATGTATTCCCTGGGCTCGTCCTCGGTCAGCTCGGTCAAATATTCGGTCAGCTCCTGCTTGGTGTCGCGCCAGGTGAAGTAGGAGTAAGACTGGGTGAAGCCGACTTTGGCGAGCTGCTTCATCATCTTGGGTCGGGTGAACGCCTCGGCGAGGAAGATCACGTCGGGGTGGCGGTCGAGCACCTCGCGGATCATCCACTGCCAGAACGGCACCGGCTTGGTGTGCGGATTGTCGACCCGGAAGATCTTCACGCCGTGGCCGATCCAGAACAGGACCACATCGCGCAGCTCGTACCAGATCGCGGGCAGAGCGTCCCGGTAGAAGTGGACGTTGACGATGTCCTCGTACTTCTTGGGCGGATTCTCGGCGTACTTGATCGAGCCGTCGGGCCGCCAGTCGAACCACTCCGGGTGCTGCTTGATCCAGGGGTGATCGGGGGCGCACTGGATGGCGAAGTCGAGCGCGATCTCGAGGCCGTGGGCGTGCGCCGCCTCGACCAGGGCGTGGAAATCCTCGAAGCTGCCGAGCTGCGGGTGGAGCGCGTCGTGGCCGCCCTCGTCCGAGCCGATCGCGTAGGGGGAGCCGGGATCGTCCGGCCCAGGCGTGAGCGTATTGTTGCGCCCCTTGCGGTTCTTCCGGCCGATCGGGTGGATCGGCGTGAAGTAGAGGACGTCGAAGCCCATCCCCTCGACGTAGGGCAGGCGCCGGATCACGTCGCGGAAGGTGCCATGCACGTTGGGATCGCCGCTCTGCGAGCGCGGGAACAGCTCGTACCAGGCGCCGAACCTCGCGGTCGGCCGGTCGACGAAGACCTCGAGGTCGTGGTGGTAGCAGGAGGCGTTGGTGCGGATGCCGGCGCGGCGCATGAGCGCGCGCACCGGCTCGGCCAGCAGGCGCTCCAGCTGGCGGCCGTGGTCGTCTTGGGCGACCTCCAGCTCGTCGAGGAGCGCCTGCAGGGCCTTCTTGTCGGCCCCCTTGGCCTCGGCCAGCGTCTTCTCGACCAGCATCCGGCCTTCGATCAGCTCGAGGCCGACGTTCAGGCCGGCGTCGTGCTTCTTCATGATCTCGCCACGCCAGCTCTCGAACAGATCGCGCCACGCCTCGATCGTGTAGAAGTAGCGGCAGTTGCGATGCACCGGGAAGCGGCCGGCCCAGCGGTCGTTGTCGACCAGCGCCATCGGCGCCTCGCGCCAGTCGGGCTCGTCCTGGGCGCGGTACTTGATCGCGGCGGCGATCTTGTCATGGCCGTCGCCGAACACGTCCGCCTCGACCTCGATCACGTCGCCGACCACGCGCTTGATCGCATGCCGCCCGCCGTCGAGCTCGGGATAGACGTGCTCGATCACGATCCGGGTGCGGGCGAGCTCGAGCAGGCGCTTCTCCGCCGCCTGCTGCGCCGCCTTGCTGATCCGCGTGACCAGCTTCAGAGGCTCGGCGTGACCGCGGAAGATGCGCAGCGACATGGGCTCCAGGCTGAGCGGCTGGCCCGGCTCGAACGGCACGCCCGCGCCATCGGGCGTGACGTCCTCGAACCGGCTGATCCGCCCGCCCGCCTGGTTAATCAGCGGCCCCGGGTCGATCCCCCGCAGACGTGCCGAATCCGGGTTGATCAGCACGATCGCGGCATCGTCCGAGGCCGCGACGTCGCCGCCCGAGAGGCGAAGCAGGCCGACGATCGGGCTGTGCGGCGCGGTGATCTTGCGCTGCGGCCCTTCGCTGTTGAGGGCGGGCGTTGCCGCCTTCATCGCGTTGACCCGGCCGATGTAGCCGGTGAGGTCGATCCGCGGCGCCTCGGTCTCCCACTGCCAGTCGCCCGGGCGCGAGCGGACCACGTCCATTCGCGTCCGGCAGCCGTATTCGTAGCCCATCGGGATCATGACGCCGCTCGAGAAGGCGGCCGCGAACAGGTAGCGAAAGCGGTACTGCCGCTCGAGCGCGGGCGGATCGGGGTCGCCAAGGTCCGTCGCGAGACGCTCGGTGTCGTGGCTCTCCGGAAAGGCGATCGTCGGCGCGACGTGACGGTACAGCTCATACTGCTCGAGCAGCCAGGGGGCGCGGAAGTCCCACCACTTCGAGCTGTTGAACATGTAGTCGAAGCCAGCCGCCTGGAGCGCCAGCACCTGCTCGGGCGTGCAGCCCAGCGTCTCGGCGAAGAAGCGGCACTGCGGGTCGAGCGCCTTCGCCTGCTCGAGGATCGGCTGCCAGACCTCGACCGGCACCTGATAGGCGGCATCGCAGCGAAAGCCCTTGAAGCCGAGCTTCAGGTGATGGCGCACCAGCTCCACCCAGTACTCGATCAGGGCCGGGCGCGTGTTCGGATTGTCGTAGGCGATCTCGGCGAGATCGCCCCAGACGGTGAACTTGCGCGGATCGACCGGATCGACCGCGCGCGGCGAGCGCAGCTCGCCATCGCCGTCCCGCCGGTACCACTCCGGGTGCTCCTCGACCAGGACGGCGTCCTTGGCCGTATGGTTGAGCACCAGGTCCATCATAGGGGCAATGCCGCGCCTGGCGGCGGCCTTGGTGAAGCCCTTGAGCAGGGTCTCGGGCGGGCGGTCGTCGGCCGCGAGCAGGGGATGCAGCCGGTAGTAGTCCTTGACCGCGTAGAGGCTGCCCGAGAAGCCAGGGTAGTGGAACGGGTTGACGTAGACCCAGTCGAAGCCCATGCCGGCGATCCGCTCGAGATGATCGGACCAGGCCGGCACCGGCCCGGCGAGCAGCGGGAAGAGGTTGTAGATCCGGGGGCCAGACATGGTGAATCCCTGTTTGAGCATCGCCCTCTCATCGATCGTGGAGGTTCACGCGTCCGGGCAATCGGGGGCGCGATGGCTAGCGCAGACGTATCGTCGTCCGCACCATAGAGGATATCGGCCGTTTGGCCAAATCTGACAGGGGAATTGCCGCGGGAGCAGGCCTTCGCCCCTCGGGTCAGGCAAGCGCAATTCCTGCAGAAAGCCAGATAGTGCGGTACGTTACGACCGCTTTTCTAATATCATGGTTGAGCTGGAGCTCAGTCGGCGATCGGTTCGGCCCGCTGCTCGACAATCTTGTATTGCAAGACGCGCTACGGGCGCCCATGTTCTCCCGAGCTCGGGGAGACCTGATATGCGCGCCGCCGGACGGAAGGACCATCCCCTCTCGATGCGGCTGCTCGAGGCCGACATCGCCATCATCGACCGCGCCGCCCGCCTGCGCGGCCGCTCACGTACCGACTTCGTGCGCGAGGCGGCGCTGCGCGCGGCCGAGGAAGTGCTCATGGAGCGGACGCTGATCCGCATGAGCCCCGCCGGTTTTGCGGCGTTCCGCGACGCCATCGAGGCGCCCGCCGCGCCCGTCCCGGAGATGGTCGAGCTGCTCCGCCGCCCTGCCCCCTGGGAGGTCGAGGAAGGCTGAGCCCGGGTGGCGCTCTCCGCCCCCGAGCTGCTCGCCGCCCGGCACGACGTCGCGCAGTTCGCCTGCGGTCAGCCGGCGCTCGATCACTGGCCGAAAACCCGGGCGCTCGCCAATCAGGAGAAGGGCTTCACGGTCGTGATGGTGGTCCACGACGCCGGCCGGGTCGTCGGCTTCTACGGTCTCGCGCCGACCGCCGTGGTCGCCTCCGTCCTGCCGCGCAGGGTCCGGACCGGGCAGCCGCCGGACCCGGTCCCCTGCCTGCTGCTCGGCCAGCTCGCGACCGATCTTGCCTACACGGGCCGCGGCATCGGGACCGGCCTCCTGAAGCACGCGCTCATGCGCTCGGTGGCCGGCGCGCGGCTGATCGGCGGCCGGGCGCTCCTCGTGCACGCTCTCGACGAACAGGCCGCGGCCTTCTGGCGAAGACGCGGCTTCCTGCCGTCGAAGGACGACCCACTCACCCTCTTCCGCTCGCTCCCGGACATCGCCCGCTCGCTCCAGGCCGCCGCAGAAGGCTCCTGATATGAGACCTGCTGGCGCGCGGCGCGGCTACGGCTGGCGAAAGGGATCGACGATGCGCAGTCGGCTGCTGCGATGTGCAAGGGCCACAGCCCCCGGCGGTGGCGATCTCAGGCCCGCTCCCGAAATGCGGCCTGCCAGTTGCGTCGACCGTGAATCACGCGCACGACCTCGATCCGATCCTGCTTCATGCGGTAGGCGATGACGAAGGGAAGCCGCGGCACGACGAGCTCCCGAGTGCCCGCAACCCTTCCTCTCCGTCCTGCTCGGGGGTGAGTTCCGAGACGAGCCGCGGCATCATGCAAGGCAGCCGCCACTTTCGGCGCGGCGGTTGGATTCCTTTCCGCGATGTACGCGACAATGTCGCTGAGATCGGCAAGCGCTCCCTCGAGCCAGAGAACCTCCATGGGCTCAGAGGGTCAGGGTGGCCTTCGGCGCGGGGACGTTCTTGCCTTCGGACAGCGCCTTCAGCCACGCCAGGACCTCCTCCTGCCGGGCGAAGGGCCCGCCGGCGTCGGCCTGCACGAGGCGCTCGCGGATG
>JBKPDM010000528.1:0-7044 GCA_046727895.1 Pseudomonadota bacterium
TTCGGGTGCTGGCTGAGCTCAAGCAGGCGAGCGATGGCGCGCTCGCGCTGGTGAGCGGTCGCTCGCTCCGGCAGCTGGACGAGCTGTTCTCGCCGCTTCGGCTGAGCGCCGCCGGCCTGCACGGCCTCGAGCGCCGCAATCTGTGCTCCGAGGTGGTGCGCGCCAAGCCCGATCCGAAGGTGTTCGAGCAGGCCCGTCGCCGCTTGAGCGCGTTCGCCGATCGGCACCCGGGCGTGCTCCTGGAGGACAAGGGTCTGACGCTCGCCTTGCACTACCGCAAGGCACCCGAACACCAGGGGGCCGCCGCGGCCGCGGCCGAAGCGGCGGTCGCCGACAGCGAGGGCGCTCTCGTGCTCCTGAATGGCAAGATGGTAATCGAACTGAAACCTCCTGGCTGCGACAAAGGTCAGGCGATCGCCGCGTTCATGCGCGAGCGTCCGTTCGCTGGCCGGCAAGCCGTCTTTGCCGGCGACGACGTGACCGACGAGGCCGGCTTCACCATCGTCAACGACCTGGGCGGCATCACGATCCGCATCGGTCCGGATAACCGCCCGACCGCCGCCGTCTACGGCCATGAGGACGTGAGCGCCATGCAGAGCTGGCTGGTCGATCTGCTCGCCGCGGGTGCCGCTTGATGCCGGACGATGCGCGCCGATGACCTCCCTCGATCTTGGCATCGTCGGCAACTGCACGATCAGCGCGCTGATCGACCCGACGGGGACGATCGTCTGGAGCTGCTTTCCGCGCTTCGACGGCGATCCGCTGTTCTGCAAGCTGCTCGACGACGGCGAGGAGCACGGCTACTACAGCGTCGAGCTCGACGGGCTGGCCGAGACCGAGCAGTCCTACCTCCCGAACACCGCGGTCCTGATCACGCGGCTCACCGACGGCGAGGGCGACGGCGTCGAGATCACCGACTTCGCACCGCGCTTCCTGCAGTTCGGCCGCATCTTTCGCCCGACCACGCTGATGCGCATCATCCGGCCATTCGGCGAGACCCCGCGCATCCGGATCCGCCTGCGCCCGGTGTTCCACTACGGCGGCCACACACCCGAGATCACGCGCGGCAGCAACCACATCCGCTACGTCGGGCCCGACAGCAGCCTTCGCCTGACCACCAACGCGCCGCTCACCTATCTGCTTGACGAAACGGCGTTCATCCTCGAAGACCAGGTGGTTCTGATGCTCGGGCCGGACGAGTCGCTGCGCGGACCGATCATCGAGACCGGACGAGAGTTTCTCGAGCAGACCGTGGCCTATTGGCGCACCCTGACGATGCGCCTTTCGATCCCGTTCGAGTGGCAGGAGGCGGTGACTCGCGCCGCCATCACGCTCAAGCTCTGCAGCTTCGAGGAGACCGGCGCGATCGTCGCGGCGATGACCACCTCGATCCCGGAGATCGACGGCAGCGGCCGCAACTGGGACTATCGCTTCTGCTGGCTACGCGACGCCTACTTCGTCGTGCGCACCCTCAACCGGCTCGGCTACATCGAGACGATGGAGGATTTCCTCGCCTACATCAGCAACATCGTCGGCAGCAGCCAGGACGGCCGTCTGCAGCCGGTCTACGGTATCGGGTTGGAGGCGAGACTGGCCGAACGGCAGATCGACAGTCTCAAGGGCTATCGCGGCAACCGTCCGGTCCGGATCGGCAACCAGGCCTACGAGCACGACCAGCATGACGGCTATGGCTCGGTCCTGCTCGCCGCGACCCAGGCCTTCTTCGACCAGCGGCTTCGCCAGCCGGCCGGCGAGCACACCTTCCATCGTCTGGAGACGATCGGCGATCAGGCGTTTGCCCTGCACGATATGCCGGACGCGGGCATCTGGGAATTTCGCAGCCAAGCGCGCGTGCACACTCATTCGAGCGTCATGTGTTGGGCCGCCTGCGATCGACTGGCCCGCATCGCCAGCCATCTGAAGCTCGTGGATCGGGCCACCCATTGGCAGACCCGCGCCGACCAGATCCGCGAGACTGTGCTGCGCGCGGCCTGGAATGCGTCACTCGGCAGCTTCGCGGCGTCGTTTGGCGGCGACGACATCGACGCGAGCCTGCTCCTGATGCACGAGGTCGGCTTCATCCGCCCGGACGACCGGCGCTTCGTCGGCACGGTCGCCGCCATCGAGCGCCAGTTGCGGCGCGGGCCGCATCTGTTCCGCTACGTCAAAGAGGACGACTTCGGCCGGCCGGAAAACGCCTTTATCGTGTGCACATTCTGGTATATCGATGTTCTGATCGCGCAGGGTCGGCGCACCGAGGCGCGGGAGTTGTTCGAGAACATGCTTGCTTGCCGCAATCACCTCGGCCTACTGTCCGAGGATATTGATCGCGAGAGCGGCGAACTTTGGGGCAATTTCCCGCAGACCTACTCGCTCGTGGGCCTGATCAACTGTGCGATGAAGCTGAGCAGAACGTGGGAGGACGTCGTCTGAGGCGTCGCAAGCGGAGATCGTGAGCCGCCTGGTCATCGTATCCAACCGCGTCACGCCAATCTCGGGTAGCAAGGCCGCCACCGCGGGAGGTCTGGCGGTCGGCGTACTGGCGGCGTTGCGCGAGAGCGGCGGCATCTGGTTCGGCTGGAGCGGCGAGACGATCGAGGCCGGGGCGCCGATGCCCAAGGTCTTCCGCACCGGCAACATCACTTACATCACGATCGACCTGCAGCAGACCGACTTCGATCGCTACTACGGCGGCTTTTCGAACCGCGCGCTCTGGCCGCTGTTCCACTACCGCCTCGACCTCTCGAGCTTCGATCGCGAGTGGTACATCGGCTATCGACGGGTCAACCAGCTGTTTGCCGAGGAACTCTACCCCTACCTCCGGGACGACGATCTGATCTGGGTCCATGACTACCACCTGATCCCTCTCGGCGAGGAGCTGCGGCAGCTGGGGATCCAAGGACGCATCGGCTTTTTCCTGCACATTCCCTTCCCGTCGACCGAGGTCTACGTCGCCCTGCCGTGGCACGACCGCCTCGCCCAGGCGCTCAGCGCCTACGATCTGCTCGGCTTTCAGACCAGCAACGATCTGCGCAATTTCCACGACTATCTCTACCGCGAGGGGGTCGGCTACGCGCTCTCCGACGGCCTCGTTCATGCCTTTGGCCGCACCATCCGGGCGCAGGATTTCCCGATCGGAATCGACACCGAGGACTTCGCCAAGATGGCGACCTCGGCGGAGGCGGTGCGGGCCAGCCAGCGCCTCGCGCGCAGCCTCCTCGGGCGCAAGCTGATCATCGGCGTCGACCGGCTGGACTACACCAAGGGCATCACCGAGCGCCTGCGGGCGTATGAGACGCTGCTCCAGAACTACCCGCGCCAGCGCGGGCAGGTGACCTTCGTCCAGATCTCGGCGCCGTCGCGAGAGGAGGTCCCGGAATACCTCGAGATGCGGCGCCAGGTCGAAGCGACCTCGGGTCGGATCAATGGGCGCTTCAGCGAGTTCGACTGGATGCCGCTGCGCTACCTCAATCGCAGCTTCAGCCGGCGCACGCTCTCCGGCTTCTTTCGGCTATCGCGAATCGGCCTGGTCACGCCGTTGCGTGACGGCATGAATCTGGTCGCCAAGGAGTATGTCGCGGCGCAGTCCGAAGACGATCCCGGGGTTCTGGTCCTGTCGCGCTTCGCCGGCGCTGCCGATGAGTTGGACGGCGCGGTGGTCGTCAATCCGTACGATACCGAAGCGGTCGCCGAGGCGATGCATCTCGGCCTGATCATGCCGTTGGATGAACGCCAGGACCGCTGGCGCCGGCTGCTCGCACAGGTCAAGCAGCGCGATGTCGTCTACTGGCGGCAGAGCTTCGTCAACGCGCTGATGCAGGAAATCGAACCAACCGATTGAAACGGAGGGCATGATGCCTCCTCAGCCGGTCTTGGGGGGTAGGATCGGCGGCGGTGCCGCGTAGAGCTCGACCTGGACCGAGCGGGTGCCAAGACGGGACGCTCCCGGCAGCCGCGTGGTCGTGCCATCGACCGGCTCGCCCTGTTGCAGCCGACCCTGCAGCCGCGCAATCTGCTCATGCAGGGCCCGTGAATAGGGCAGGGCATAGGCACGGGGTGGCCCGCCCGGCGCGCCGTCGGCGTCGGGCGGCGACAGCCACAGATAGATCGCGCCGGTCGACCGGCCGCCCCGATCGGGTTCTTGAACGAGCGCGCCATGCAGCTGGAAGCGGGCGGGCGGCGGCGCCTCGGTCGGCCAGCCGAGCATGGCCTCGAGGGACAGATATCCGGCAACGAGGAAGGCGACGGTGATGGCGATCGCCCATGCCTTGATCGGCCAGCGCCAAGCGCTCCTGAGGTTGAGGCTGAGCAGCAGAACGGCGAGCACCAGATAGCTTGCCGCCAGGCCGACGATGGCGACGGTCATGGATCGGCCCCCGCAGCACCCGCCGCCAGGCGGCGCAGCGGCACGATCGACTTCGGCAGCTGGTTGACGTCGAGCACCCGGCCATCGCCACCGACCAGAAAGCGGACCGCGGTCCGTTCGTCGCCCTGCTCGATCAGCGTGACCGGCCCGTAGAATACCAGCTGGACGCTGGGGTTCAGCTTCTCGACCTTGACCGTTGCCAGGACCGGCCCCGCGCCCGCAGCCCGATAGAGATGCAGGTTGACGACGTACTCCCGGGGCTCGATGCCGCGGATCGAGACGGTTTCCTGATTGATCGGATTGATCACCCGACGGCCCGCCACTTCGATCGCGTCGTTGACCACCCCCCCCCCCCCCCCCCCGAGGTGCATGAGGCCGGCTTCGCGGCTGCGAAACCAGACCAGCTCGCCGAGGGGATCCTCCACATAGAGGTCGACGTCTTCGAGACGGCCGTCGGGCCAGTTCAGCGTGATCAGGAACTCCGCCTTCGGATCAATGGCGCCGCTCTTGGCAACCGGATTGATCAGCAGGAACGCCAGCACGAACATGACGACGAAGCCGAGCAGCGCGTTGAACAGCAGATCGGTGAAGCCGACGCCCGATATGATCAGGCCGTCGCATCGCATCGCCCCCGCTCGATCGCCGGCAGGACGTAGATCTCGGTCAGCTGGGTGGTCCGCCGCAGCAGCTCCCGGACGGCACCGTCGAGCAGAAAGCCCTGAACCTTCAGCAGCATGCCCCCGATCAGGCCGGCGAGCGTGGTGTAAAGCGCCACTGCCATGCCGCCGCTCATCGCTCCGAGCGCCGCCCGGATCGCGCTCTCGTCTGCGGTGTGGAGTCCGCTGATCGGCGCGAGCATGAAAATGAAGCCGATCACCGTGCCGAGCAGGCCGAGCGAGAGCAGCAGATCGGCCACGAACCAGCCAAGCTCGTGCCCGGACCGCAGCTCGGCCTCGAAGCTGTCGAGCAGGAGCCCCTGGTCAACCATCGCCCGCGTGGCGGTGTTGCGCGCCTTGGTCTGAAGATTTCGAATGTACTGGGAGACGCAACCCTCTGGAAACACGCGGTCCGGCATCCACGGGTACTGGCCGGGTGCGGTGATCACCGCCGCGACCTCGTCGAAATGATTGAACGTGCGCGAGAGCTCGAGCACGTGCCAGCTGCCGCGTCCGGCCACCGCCAGAAACACCAGTGTGATCGCCACGGTGAGTCCGGTCGAGTCGTCATGCCAGACGCGCTGGATCAGGCCGTAGTGCCAGGCGCCGACGAAGGTGACGCCGATCACAGCCCAGAGCAAGAGGCTCTTGAGCAACAGCAGGTGCTCGGTGTTGACGCGCGCGACAGCACGGTTCCGCAGCCGCATGGCGGGGCACTCCGGGATGCGATTGTTACGAGAGGTTGCGACGGCAGCCGCAACTTTACACACGGATCCTTGATCGAGTAAAGGATTTTTTTCCTTATGCCGTCTCGACGCCTGTCATACCGCCGCTATACATCAATCCGCTCAATCACATAGGACCAACAAGTCGAGTGCCGGACGATCCGACTTCTAACCTAGCGAGCTGCCCGGCAAGGCGGATGCGGTTACCTTGCCACTCACGCGCGGCGTCCCACCTGGAGGCGCGCCGGAAGAGCCCGCACAGACGTGCGCCTCGAGCGCCACCTGAGAAACCGTCAGCGGTGGCGCCAGCGTGGACACTGACAGGGGTTCGATTGCGTGGCAGTCGTCGAATGCAGCGCTGTCGGTGCGTCAGAATTTGTCATAATATATCTTATCGAACTCGACACCAGCGAGATACACGCCGCGCCCCGCCGCCTCGGGCACGGTAGCGGTCGTCAGTGGGACAGAATCTGGCTGAGGAACAGCTTGGTGCGATCGGACTCGGGGTTGGCGAAGAACCGTGCCGGCGGGCTCTTCTCGACCACTTCGCCCCGGTCCATAAACACCATGAGATCGGCGACCGAGCGGGCGAAGCCCATCTCATGGGTGACGCAGACCATGGTCATTCCTTCCTCGGCGAGCTCGATCATGACGTCGAGCACTTCCTTGATCATCTCGGGGTCGAGCGCCGAGGTCGGCTCGTCGAACAGCATGATCTTGGGGGTCATGGAGAGCGCGCGCGCGATCGCCACCCGCTGCTGCTGGCCGCCGGAAAGCTGGCCCGGATATTTCTTGGCCTGCTCGGGGATGCGGACGCGCTCGAGGAGCCTCATCGCGGCGGCTTCGGCCTCGGCCTTGGGGGTCTTGCGCACCCAGGTCGGCGCGAGCGTGAGGTTCTCGAGGACCGTGAGATGCGGGAACAGGTTGAAGTGCTGGAAGACCATGCCGACCTCGCGCCGGATGGCGTCGACGTTGCGGACGTCGCTGGTCAGCTCGATGCCGTCGACCACGATGTGGCCGCGCTGGTGCTCCTCGAGCCGGTTGATGCAGCGGATCATGGTCGACTTGCCCGAGCCCGAGGGCCCGCAGACCACGATCTTCTGCCCGTTCCAGACGTCGAGACTGATGTCCTTGAGAACGTGGAACTGGCCGTACCACTTGTGCACGCCGCGCAGGACGATGATCGGTGCGTCGTCGCTGCCGTTGCCCGTCATTACCGTCCCTTTCCGCGCCGTCGGCCGGCCCCGAGCTTGCGCTCGACGTACATGCTGTAGCGCGACATGCCGAAGCAGAAGAT
>JBKPDM010000529.1:0-15147 GCA_046727895.1 Pseudomonadota bacterium
TCCTGGTCGTCCCATCGCTGTCCGATGCCTTTCCTCTGGTGACGCTCGAAGGCATGATGATGGAGGTACCGGTCGTCGGCGCGCGTACCGGAGGGATCGCTGAAAGTATTGTCGACGGCGAAACCGGTCTGCTGGTGCGGCCCGGCGACAGTGCGGCGCTGGCCGCTGCCTGCCGATACCTGCTGAGCCATCCGGACGTCGGCCGGCAGATGGGCAGGCGGGGGCGCCAGCGGGTGCTGAGCGATTTTCATCCGTCCCGCTTCATCGCCCGGCATGAAGAACTCTACGCATCTGCGCTTGCCGCGACGCCATGTTCACGCCGTGCCTGAGCGCGCTCCGGTCGGGCATGTGGAGCCGTCGCGCAGCGCTCGGAGGTTGCGGGTCATGACGGATATGGACTTCGCGCCGGATCTCGAGGAAGGCGAGAGGTATCTGGCGGGCCGGGCACTGGATTACTTCAAGGGCCGCGTGTCGAAAGCCGCCAACATCCTGAAGGAGCTGACACTCTTCGGCGCCGACCCCGCAAGCAGCCTGACGGCGTTGTGCGCGGGATGCAACGTCGGGTTCATCCCGTACGTCCTTGCCCGGCACACGGCGTGGAAGTTCTTCGGTGGTGAATTCCTTCACGGGTGCGTCAGCCGCCACCCGTGGGTGCGGCAGCGGGTCGGGATGTTTCGCCTCGACGTCACCGCGATGCCGTTCCCGAACGACCGGTTCGATGTCGTGATCTGCAATCACGTGATCGAGCACGTGCCCGCCTGGGAGCGGCTGGTGGGCGAGCTCCATCGGGTGGCACGGCCCGGCGGCCTGGTCTACGTCGCCACGCCCAACATCTATCGGCCCAAGGTCCCGCTGCGCATCATGCTCACGAGCAAGCGGCACCTCGCCCGCGACACGCGCATCGCGCTTCATTTGGGTTTCGCGCTGCACGAGCTCGAAGCTCTGTTCGGAGATTTCTCGCAGCTGCATAAGTTGAACCGAATCCATGCTTCATTGAAATCTCCAAGCTTCGTCAGGCCGATGCTGACCCTGCTACCCGACATCGCCTACGATTACTTGCTTCCGACCCATGTCATCATCGGTCGAAAGTAGCAGGGAAAGGGCTTGCTGGCGGCTGCGCTCAAACATGGCCGCGGAGCCGCTCGAAGAGCTCCGCGTGGCGGGCGAGCCAGCGCGGCAGTGCGAAGTGCTCGGTCACGCGCCGGCGTGCCGCCTGGCGGTATCGGTCGTGATCCGCGAGAACACGGCTGACGGCCTCAGCGAGCGCCTGGGGCGCGGGCGGATCGAGCCGGTCCCAGCTCGCGTGGTGCGGTACGCCGATGCCGCCGACGTTCGCGACGAGTTCGACCGTGCCGCCGCTCGCCGGGTGGACGACGGGAAGCCCGCACGCCATTGCCTCCAGCACGACGCTTGGGCATGAGTCGTTCATTTGCGAGTGGAGAAGCACATGTGCTCGCCGGAACAGCGCGGGTGCGTCGCGTTGGGCGTAGCGGCCGACGAGCTCGACGCGACCGGCAAGCCCGAGCTCGGCCGCGAGCGGCTCCGCAGGCGACCCCAGCTCGCCGGTGACGACTAGTCTTGCGTCACGGTGTTCGCGCAGGAGGCATGCCAGCGTGCGAAGTGCGAGCTCGACGCGGTAGGTGCCCTGGGTCTGGTCTCCCCCGAGCAGGAGCACGGGGCCGTCTCCGGGCGCCGCCGCCGCGGGCGTGAACAGCTCGACGTCGACCGCGTTCGGCAGCACTTGCCACGCCCCCCGGGGCGGACCGAGGAACGCGTCGGCGGAGGTCTTGCAGAACTCGCTTTGGTAGAGAACGAGGTCGGCCGCGAGCAGCGCTCTGCGCAGCCGCCGGTTGATCTCCTCGGTGCGCTCGCCGGCCCAGGCCGGGTAACCGACGCCGTTCTGGTTCACGACCACGGACGCCCGTCGCCGGCGCGCGGCCCACAGGAGCGGACGCAGGTCGCGCGGGAGCCAAGTTGAGCCGAGGTACAGGAGGGTGAAGTCGGCCGGGCAGTTCGGGAAGACGGAAGCCAGCCGCTGGAACACCACGGTGCTCCCGCGCGCGCTCTCTCCCCGCCCGGGCACGTGGTCATGCCCGTACGAGACGCGGAGCCCGGGCGCGGGCCGCCGTGGGGCGAGCAGCCGTGCCCAGCGGGCGGCGGCCCGGGCGTAGCGCCCGACCCGCGCGCGGTCAACCAACACCGGCCGCCTCCATCGCTACGAACGCGGCGAAGAGCGCGGCCCGGAAAAGGGGTGCTTTCACACGCCGCGGTCAGCGATAGGCGGTGTGCGCGATCTTGCGTCCCTGGAACGCGGTGACCATGCCGGGCAGCTCCATGGCATGAACTCCAACCGCGAGGCCCAGCACTCCGGGGAGCTCGTACCATCGCAGACCGTAGCTGCGGTAGAACTGCGCGGTCCGCAGCCAGCTCTCGATGATGCGGGCGACGAAGTAGACCGGGATTGAGGCGTAGCCGAGCTGGGCCAGCTGTCCGTACGGCAGCCGCGGGTTGATCTGCCTGACCTTGATGAAGCTGTAGCCCATGTTGCGGCGGATGTCTTTTTCCATTACCCAACCATCGAATGCGTGGGTCGCCGCCGCCCGGGGATCGAACAGCAGATGCCAGCCGTCGCGCTCTATGGCGTCGGCATGGAGCTTGGAGGAGAACGGCCCGGCTTCGGAAGGCAGCGGGTGCTTACGCAGAACCTCGCGACGAAAACCGGCGTTGTTATTCGAAATGTGCTCCGTGCGCAGGGCTCGCCGCTCGACGTAGGCCCGGGTGAGCACGCCGCAGGCGCGCTCGAGGAAGGTCTTCCCTTCGTAGACGGTGCGCCCGCTGACGACGCCCGCCTCAGGGTGCGCCTGAAAGGTCTCGACCAAAGAGCGCAGCCAGCCCGGGACCGGCGCGCAGTCACCATCAAGCAAAATGACGATGTCTGCGGTGCCCAGATAGGCCGCTTCGCTCTTCATGTCGTACTGCAGGACCTTGTCGGTGTAAGCAATCTGCAGCCCGGGCAGGATGTCCTTGAGATCCGCTGGTACCTGGTCTCTCAGCCGTTCGTCCTCGAGAAAGATGAACTCTGCTGGCCCAGTGAAATCCTGACGCGCCAAGCCGCGCAGAACCGCTCTAAGGTCGTCCCATGCCCTCGGTGTTCCGACCTCGAAGTCCAAGAGCACCACAACCGTAATGACCGGCCGCCGAGTGTCGATCGCTTCGTGCATGTCCGATCCCCTGCCGTTTGGGCCAGCGGGCTTGACGGGGCTGACCGATTTGGGACCATTGTTCACATTTTGATGACGACCGTCAACAGCAACGGACGTTTCCGCCCCGGGATCTGCGGTCGAGGGCTCGTGAGTGCGGGAGCACCCGTGCATTGCTCAGAATCCCGGGAACCTGCGCCATTGTTCAAGGTCTTAGCGCCAATTCGGAGTCGTTTGACGCGCATGCGGGTCCATGCCGTGTCCCAAGGTGGAAAGAGCGACCATCGTCAATGTCCTGCAACGCCCAGTTGCCGTCCAAGCCGAATATTGACGCATGAGCGTCGGCGATAGATCGGGGTGCTTCAAGGCAGGAGTCGCCGGCGGTATGGATGTCAATATCGGATTGATCGGAAGGTTCATGAGCAAGTCTACGCTCTGCGACAAGGCTCTCGCCTGGGGCCTCGACCGGCTGGCGCGGGTCGACCGGGATGTGGCGCGGGCGTTGGCGCGGGTCGGTTATCCGGCGCCAAGGCAACGGGACCCGGGCTTCGCGACCCTGCTCCGAATCATGGTCGCGCAGCAGCTCTCGACCAGATCCGCGGCGGCGATCTGGGGGCGTCTGGAAGCGGCCTGTGGGCCGGCCGTGACGGCTGAGCGATACCTGGCACTCGACGAGGCGGCCTTCCGGACCATCGGCTTCAGCCGGCAGAAGATGGCCTATGGCCGACGTCTCGCGGAGGCCGTGGCGAGCGGTGCGCTCGATCTGGACGCGCTCGCGACGGTCCCGGAAGACGAAGCGATCGCCGCGATCTCGGCCCAGCGCGGCTTCGGCCGCTGGAGCGCCGAGATCTATCTGTTGTTCGCGCTCGGCCGCGCCGACGCTTTTCCGGCCGACGATCTGGGCCTCCAGGTGGGCATGCAACGCCTGAAACGCTTGACAACGAGGCCGAACCGCAAGGCCATGAACGAGTTGGCTGAGCCCTGGCGGCCGCTGCGCGGCTGCGGCGCGATCTTCCTTTGGCACTACTACGGCGCGGCGACCCTCGACGACCGTCAATCCGGCGCTTGATCGGCGCTCGCTTCCCGGCGACAAGTCGCAGGAACAGCTGCCGCGGAGGATGAGGGATGCCCCGGTTCGACATCAGCAGGAACCAACTTGTCGTCGCCATGGATCACGGTCGGGCGATGGGCGCGGTCGCCGGGCTCGAGGACCCGGGCCGCGTGATCGACACGGTGGTCGAGGCGGGTGCCGATGCCATCATGACCAGCTTCGGCGTCGTCAAACGTTACCGGGACCGACTGATCGGCCGGGTGCCGACCTTCCTACGCCTGGACGGGGGCCCGAGCCTCTACCGGGAGGACTGGCTGCACAACACCGAGTGGAGCCTCCTGCACGCGGTCGATGACGCGCGGGCGCTCGGCGTCGATGGCGTCTGCACCATGGTGTTCATGGGCGCCGAGGTCGAGGCGCGGACTCTGGAGATCACGGCCGAAGTCGCGGGCGAGTGCCTGAGCGACGGCCTGCCCCTGATGGTCGAGGCGCTGCCCTGCCCCTGCGAGCGCATCCCGGACCCGAATCACGCCGACGCCATGGCGTCCGCCTCCCGCCTCGGCTTTGAGCACGGCGCCGACGTCGTCAAGACCTATGCGACCGGCAGTGTGGCAAGCTTCCTCAAGGTCACGGCCTGCTGCCCGGTGCCGGTGCTGATCGCGGGCGGGCCCAAGATGGACAGCGAGCGCGCCGTGCTCGAGGTGGTGCGCGACACGCTCGACGCTGGCGCGCGGGGCGTGGTGTTCGGCCGCAACATCTGGCAGAGTCCGCATCCGGCGCGGATGATCAAGGCGCTGCGCCACTTGATCCACGAGGGCGGCACGGTCGACGAGGCGGCCGAGCTCCTGCGCTGAGCGCTCACGCGTGACCGCAGACGAGCCGCTGCTCGCCGGGGTCGACGGCGGCACGTCGCGCATCCGCGCTCTGCTGTTCACCTCGGCAGGCGAGCTGGTCGCCGAGGGCAGCCGGCCGACTCCGGTCGAGCGCCCGCGGCCCGGCTGGGCCGAGCATGATCCGGAGGCGCTCTGGCGCGCGACCTGCGGCGCGCTTCGCGATGCCACCGCGCGGATCGCCGCGCCGGCACGGATCGTGGGTCTGGCCGTGGCGAGCATCGGCGAGGCGTTCGTCGCCCTCGACGCGCACGGCCGGCCGACCTGCCGGACGATCGCCTGGTACGACGAGCGGCCGAAGCCGGAGCTCGCCCGGCTGGAAGCCGAGATCGGCAAGGCGCGCCTGCACGCGCTGACCGGTCTCGCGGCCGACCCGACCTTCACCCTTTGCAAGCTGCTCTGGCTGAAGACGCATCACGCCGAGGCCCTCGCCCGCACCCGCCTCTGGCTGAATGTCGCCCACTACCTCGCCTGGCGCCTCACGGGCGTGCCGGGCGCTGA
Source organism: Pseudomonadota bacterium (assembly GCA_046727895.1). Lineage (GTDB taxonomy): Bacteria > Pseudomonadota > Alphaproteobacteria > Geminicoccales > Geminicoccaceae > DATAOG01. The sequence goes on from JBKPDM010000529.1 coordinate 5,643, forward strand.
TCTGTCGCTCGCCTCCCGTACCTTGGCGCTCGATCTGGAGCGCCGCGTCTGGGCCGAAAATCTGATCCGCGAGGTCGGCCTTGCGCCGGCGATGTTCGCGCCAATCCGACCCTGGGGCACGCGGCTCGGTACGCTCACCGCCGAGGCCGCTGCCGCGACCGGCCTCACGACGGCCTGCGCGGTCGGGGTTGCGGGCCACGATCACATCGTCGGCGCGCTCGCTGCCCGGGCGCTCGCGCCCGGCGTGCTGCTCGATTCGATGGGCTCGGCCGAAGCGCTCACTCTTGCCCTCGAGCGGCCGAGCCGCGCGCCCGAGCTGCTTGGCCGTGGCTACAACCAGGGCGTAGTCGAGGTCGAGCGGCCGGTGCACTACGTGTTCGGCGGATTTCCCACTTCGGGCGCGTGTATCGAGTGGTTTCGCGGGCTGTTCACCGCCGAGCTGTCGCATCAGCGACTGATCGAGGAGGCGCATGCAGAGCCGCTCGGCTGCGGGGGCGTCACCTTCGTGCCGGATCTGCGGGGCCGGCTCTCGCCTGTGCCCGACCCGGACGCGCGCGGCGCCTGGTTCGGTCTCGGCGCCGACAGCACACGCTCTACCCTCTATCGGGCGATTCTCGAGGGCCTCGCTTTCGAGGCGCGCGAAACGGTGGACGAACTGGCGGCACTGCCCGGCCTGCGGCCGATCGGGAGCATCCGCGCCATCGGCGGCAACACCCGTAACGAGCTGCTCATGCGGATCAAGGCGGCGGTCTATGGCCGGCCGATCGTCGCGGCCGAGATGGCGGAAGCGACCGCGCTCGGTGCCGCGCTGCTCGGCGGCCGCGCCGCCGGCGTCTTCCCCGACCTGGCGAGCGCGCTCGACGGGCTCCGGACCAACGACCGCGTGGTCGAGGCCGAACCAGCCTGGGTTCCCCGCTACGATGCGCACTATCGCGCCGTCTATCGGCCGGCCTACACCGCCCTTCGACCGCTGCATCACGCCGCCCGCGCGCTGGGCAACGGCTGAGCCGTCGGCGACTTTCAGGGAAGCACCAGAGCTTCGACGCGTGCCTTCCGGTTGCTAACCGGTGCCGCAGCACGCTATCGAACCCACTTCCCGACGGTGACTCTGGGAGGACTGGGATGCACGAACACCTGACGCCCGCGGCGAGCTTGCCGACGGATGGCACCGAGGGGACGCTGATCGGGCGCGTCTGGGTGCCGGGCGACGTGCCGGGACCGAGCCCGGTCGCGATCCGCGACGATGCGGTGTTCGATCTGAGCCGCAGCGTGCCGACGATGAGCGAGCTGCTGAACGCGGCCGACCCGGTGGCGCTCGCCCGCGCGCCCGGCGAGCGGCTGGGCAGCCTCGCCGAGATCCTTGCCAACAGCGCCTTCGACCGGCGCGATCCGGCACGGCCCTACTTCCTGGCGCCCGCTGATCTGCAGGCGATCAAGGCGAGCGGTGTAACCTTCGCGACCAGCCTGCTCGAGCGGGTGATCGAGGAGCAGGCACGCGGCGACGCCGCCAAGTCCGACGCGATCCGCCGGACCATCACCGATCTGATCGGCACCGATCTCTCCAAGATCCGCCCTGGCTCGGAAGCCGCCATGCGTCTCAAGGAGCATCTGATCGCCGAGCGCGCCTGGTCGCAATACCTCGAGGTCGGCATCGGTCCGGACGCCGAGATCTTCACCAAGTGCCCGCCGATGGCGGCGGTCGGCACCGGCAGCGCGATCGGCGTGCGTGCCGATTCTTCCTGGAACAATCCCGAGCCCGAGCTGGTGGTCGCCGTGAACGCGCGCGGCGCGATCGTCGGCGCGACGCTCGGCAACGACGTCAACCTGCGCGACGTCGAGGGGCGCAGTGCCCTCCTCCTGGGCAAAGCCAAGGACAACAACGCTTCCACCGCGATCGGGCCGTTCGTCCGGCTGCTCGACGCCGGCTTCGGGCTCGATCAGCTGCGCGCGGCCGCGATCAGCCTAAAGGTCGGCGGAGAGGATGGCTTCGCGCTCACCGGTGCGAGCTCGATGAGCCAGATCAGTCGCGATGTCACCGAGCTGGTCGGTCAGACAATAGGCGCCAACCACCAGTATCCGGACGGTCTGATGCTGTTCTGCGGCACGATGTTCGCGCCGATCCAGGACCGCGACCGCCCGGGCAGCGGCTTCACCCACAAACCGGGCGACGTGGTCCGGATAGCCTGTCCCGAGCTAGGGGCGCTGGTCAATCGGGTCGACCATTGCGATCGGGTCGAGCCCTGGACGTTCGGCGCGGGCGCCCTCATGCGCAATCTGGCGGCGCGCGGGCTCCTCTAGATCCCGCCAAAGCCAAACGCCGCTCCCAGCGGGTGCCGGAGAGCAGACCACCAGCGCGGCGCATCCTTACTCCGCGCCGCCAGCGATTCGGCCAGGCTTAGTGAAGCTCGCCGTTCCCTGGCGCGGCGTGGGAGCTGGTGCGGCCCAAACGGGCCATCTCGTCTTTGATCCGGAGTTTTTCGCGTTTGAGGCGGGTCAGGATCGACTGATCCGGCAACGGTCGATGCAGCTCGTCGTCGATTTGTTGCTCGAGATGGGCATGCTTGCTGCGGAGACTCTCCACGTAGTCCTGAACGGTCATGCCTTTGCCATCCTCCGGCTGAGGTCCCTGACAACCTTTCTAATCTAAAGAGCTGGCCCTCGCGACGCCAGAAAAATCCGCAAAAACTCTCTTTTTGGCCGAAAAACCGTTGCATTTTCATGACATTATAGCAAATCATCATGGACTGGTGTAATTCCGGTATGCCCCGCCGCTGGCGGCGACAGCCGGCAGAACCCTCATGTCTCGACCCGGCCGAGACCGGCGTCCAGTTCGTCCGCCTCGGCCTCGGGAAAACTCGCGGCGAGGAGGGTTCGCAGAGCTTCGCGATCGCCCCGCTCGAATGGCCAGAAGCGGCTGAGATTGGCACCTGCCAGCGCAACCTCGGGGCGAGCGCTCGCCGGCAGCGGCGCGACCAGACGGGCGAGCCAGAGCTGGGCCAAGTGCTCGCCATCAATCTCGAGGGCGAGCGCACGCTCGCGAATCGCGGCCGCGATCGCCGGCCACAACGCCGCGATGCTCTCGGGGTCGGAAGCCGCGAGCTCCGCCTTGAGCCGGCTGCGCACCGCGCGCAACGGCCGAACGACCTCCGCCTGCCAAGCCGCGAGCGCACTCCCGGCCTCGCTCAGGACGACCCGGTCGAGCTCGACTCCGCGCGCCGCCGCCCAGCAACAGAGCAGCACCAGATTGACGTCCAGAGAGTGGCGGCGCTGCAGCTCGAGGCAGGCCGCCTCGACGCCCGGGCGCCCATACAGCTCGATCGAATAGTTCCAGAACGGATTGGCCGGCCAATCCATCCCGCGCTCAAGGCGTCACGCCAGCGCCGCCGCGCCGAGCAGCCCGGTATCGCCTCGCGTGATCAGGTAGGTCGGGACCGCCGACAGATAGCGCTCGAAGCGCCCCTTGGCGACGAAGCCGGCGCGAAATCGCTCCTGATCGAACAGATTGCCCAGCTGGCGGCAAAGGCCACCGCCGATGTAGACGCCGCCACGCGCACGCAGCGTCAATGCCAGATCGCCTGCCGCCGCTCCAAGCAGCACGGAGAAACGCTCGAGCGCGGCGACGCAGAAGGCGCACTCGCCACTCCGCGCGCGCTCGGTCACTTCGTGAGGATCGGCAATCTCGAGAATTTCGCCTTCGATCGCCGCCAGCGCGATGGCCAGATTGAGCAGGCCGGGCCCGGACAGCGCCCGCTCGTTCGAGACATGCCCGAAGCGCCGCCGCAGATTGGCGAGGATCGCCGCGTCCACCTCGTCCTGAGGAGCGAGCGACACGTGCCCGCCCTCGCTCGGAATCGGATACCAGACGTTGCCCACCGAAATCAGCCCGGCGACACCGAGGCCGGTCCCAGGTCCGATGACCCCGATCGCCCGATCCGGCTCCGGCTCGCCGCCGCCGATCTGCGCCCGCTCGCCGGCCTCGAGCACGGGCACCGCCAGGGCCTGCGCCGTGAAGTCGTTGATCACATCGAGGCGCTCGAGCCCCAGAGCTGCCCGCGTCGCCTCGATCGAGAACGCCCAGGGCGAGTTGGTCAGGGCGACCCAATCCGACTCGACCGGCGTCGCCACCGCGAGCACCGCCCGCTCGACCTCCCGGCCGCCGAGATAGGCCTGCGCTGCCTCGATCGGGCCCGGATAGTCCGCGACCTGCAGGGTCTGCTCTGCGGTTGGCTGACTGTCCGCGCCGGTCAGCGCGAACCTGGCGTTGGTGCCCCCGATGTCAGCGATCAGACGAGCGCTGGTAATGGTTCAGTCCCTCCCGAGTTCGTCGCCGAAGGAGATGCCGAGGCCGCGCGCCGTATGGACCAGCGCATCGTCCGGATCGACCGCCTGATATTGAGCGACCGCCTCTTCGATGGCAACGTCGACGACCCTCCGGTTCTGCCAGGCGACCATCCGGTCGAAACGTCCGGCCGCCACCAGATCGACCGCGTAGACCCCGAAGGCCGACGCCAGCACCCGATCGAGCGACGTCGGTGAGCCGCCCCGCTGGACGTGTCCCAAGACGGTCACGCGGGTCTCGGCGCGGGCGCGCAGGCCGATCTCATGCGCCATCATCGCGCCGACCCCGCCGTAACGCGCCTGACCGTGCGCATCCTTGTAGGTGATCGTCTCGCCCGCCGCGCTACGCACCGATTCCGCGACCACAATGATGCTGAAGTTCCGGCCGCGCCGCCGGCGCTCCTCGACCTTGGCGCAGACCGCATCGAGCGTATAGGGAATCTCAGGAATCAAGATGACGTCCGCGCCGCCCGCGACCCCCGCGGCGAGCGCGATGTGGCCGGCATCGCGACCCATCACCTCGAGCACCATGACGCGACTGTGGCTGGCTGCGGTGACGTGCAGGCGATCGACCGCTTCGGTCGCCACCTCGACTGCAGAGCTAAAGCCGATCGCGCGCTCGGTGTGACCGAGATCGTTGTCGATCGTCTTGGGGATACCGATCAGGCGCCATTCGCCCTGCAGAGCCAGCCGACGCAGAATCGCCAGACTGCCATCACCGCCAATGCCGATCAGGGCGTCCAGGTCGAGCGCATGGTAACCGGCGACGGTCTCGGCCGAACGGTCGACCGTACGGCCATCGTCGGTCGGATAGGCGAACGGGTCGCCGCGATTGGTCGTGCCGAGCAACGTCCCGCCGAGAGGCAGGATGCCGGCGACACTGTCCGGGGTCAGTTCGACGGCGTCGACCGGGCGCGCCAGCAGGCCGTGGGTGGCTTGGCGAATGCCCAGGACCTGCCAGCCGTAGCCGAGCACCGCGCGCTTGACGACCGCCCTGATCACCGCGTTCAAGCCGGCACAATCACCGCCGCTCGTCAGTAGTCCTAAGCGCATCGGATCTCCTCGACCGAATGACCGGGCCGCAGCGCGGGCGGTCAACGATTGAGGTTTATTGGCCGCCCGTTTGTTAGTATACTTAGACCGTGCTCAGCACAATCGGGGTCGCGTGAAGTCGAACCTGCGTATGGTCACGATGACCGATTCGCTGGAGTTAACCCAGATCGAGCAACGGCTCGCGGAGCTGCGGGCGGCCCACCGAGCCCTGGACGAGCGGATCACCCAGTTGATTCAAGAGGGCTGCCGCAATCAACTCGAGCTGCAGCGCCTGAAGAAACAGAAACTCGCACTCAAAGACCGGATCGTGCGCCTGGAGAGCGCCCGCCTGCCCGACATCATCGCTTGATCCGTCGGCGGATCGCTGAGTGGGCTGACCCACGGGCTTCGCTTGCGCGCTTTTGCCGGTACATGGCGCGATCGGCCGCGGCCAGCGCGATCTGCGCTTCCTCCCCTGGGATCAGGCAGTGGGCGCCGTAAGCCACGCTGATCGGGACCCGCATCCCTTCCCAGTGGAATTCGCTGGCGGCGACCGCGTCGGCCAGTCGGCGCGCCTTGTTGAGCGCCGCCGGTTCATCGGCGCGAGCAAGCAACACGCCAAACTCATCGCCGCCGAGGCGACCGACGATATCGGAGCTGCGGGTGTTGGAGCCGAGCACGCCAGCAACGTGAATCAGCGCAGCGTCGCCCGCCGCATGGCCAGAGGCGTCGTTGATCGCCTTCAAGCCGTTGACGTCGAAGTACAGCAGGCTGCAAGGGGTGGCGTAGCGCTCGACATAGCCGATGGCGCGCGCGAGATCGCGTAGAAACGCGCGGCGGTTGCTGATCGGAGCGAGCGAATCCTCATCCGCAAGACGCTCCAGTTCGGCAATCCGGCTCTGGGTCGAGACCAGCTCCTGGCGCAACCCCGCGACCTCCTCGATCAGATCGCGCAACGCCACCCGGACGCTGGGCGTCAACTCCTGCTCGGGCAGACCGAGCAAATTCACGGCGTCATCGACGCCGGCCGCCGACGGGCCGGCCGCACTCGGTGTCGGCGTGCCGCCGCGGACTTTGCTGCCCAGCGCGCGGAGCCGGGCCAGCAACTCCGCGTCGCGGATCTTCATTCCCTGCGTCGCAGGGGCCGAGCGATCTCGGTCGGCTGATCCATGGCCTCGACCAAAGTCAGGACCTCGTCTGAATGTGATCGGAATCCGCGCGCGAAGCAAACTTCGATTCCTGCCGTCGGTGCCGAGCGCCGGCCGACGCCGATCACGGGAACCGGGTGAGCCGGGTGACGTGCCCGAGCTTGCGCCCGGCTCGGATCTCACGCTTGCCGTAGAGATGCAGACGGGCGCCCGGCTCGGCGAGCAGCGCGGGCCACTGCTCGACCGCCGGCCCGAGCAGATTGACCATGACCGCATCGGCAAATCGCCCGGGATCGCCGAGCGGCAGGCCGCAGATCGCGCGGACCAACAGCTCGAACTGGCTCACCGCGCAGGCATCGATCGTCCAGTGGCCGGAGTTGTGGGGCCGGGGCGCCAGCTCGTTGACCAGCAGCCGCCGGTCGCGCGTGACGAACATCTCGACCCCGAGCAGACCGACGATCTCCAGCCGGGCGGCGATCCGCTCGGCGAGCGAGCGCGCCTCGCCGGCCAGGGTTGCGGAAAGAGCCGCCGGCGCAATCGTCTCAGCCAGGATGTGCGCCTGGTGTCGGTTCTCGACCGGCGGGTAGCTGACCTGCGTGCCGTCCTGACCCCGCGCCGTGACCACTGAGATCTCGCAGGCGAAATCGATCCGCTCCTCGAGCACGCCGGGGCTCGTGCCGAAGCGAGCCCAGGTCGCCTGCGGATCGTCCGCCGACGACAGCCCGAGCTGACCCTTGCCGTCGTAGCCGAAGCGAGCGGTCTTGAGCACGGCCTCGCCCGCGCGCTCGGCCAGCGCGGCGGCCAGCTCACCCGCGTCACGCACGACCCGGTAGGGTGCGATAGCGATGCCGATCTGTCCGAGAAAGTCCTTCTCGCGCACCCGGTCCTGACAGATCGCCAGAACCGCCGGCGCCGGACGCACCGGCGTGATCTGGCCGAGCCGGGCCAGCTCGTCGACCGGCAGGTTCTCGAACTCGATCGTGATCACGTCGACGGCGCGGGCGAAGCGCTCGAGCGCGGGTCCGTCGTCGTAGTCCGCGACGGTGACGAGATTGGTGACTTGGGCCGCGGGACTGTCGGGCTCGGGCGCCAGGATGTGGCAGCGATAGCCGAGCCGGGCCGCGGCAAGCGCGGTCATCCGTCCGAGCTGACCGCCGCCGACGATCCCGATCCGCGCCCCGGGCGCCAGCCTCACGCGGCGCCGCCTTCGGGCAGATCGCCCGGCCGCTCGGCGACGGCCGCGCTCTGACGGGCACGCCAATCCGCGAGCGCCGCCGCCAAGCGCCGATCGTGCAGGGCCAGGATCGCGGCCGCGAGCAGGGCGGCGTTGATCGCACCGGCACGCCCGATCGCCAGCGTGCCGACCGGCACGCCACCCGGCATCTGGACGATCGAGAGCAGGCTGTCGAGACCCCGCAGCGCCCGACTCTCGATCGGCACACCGAGCACTGGCAGCGTGGTCATCGCGGCCACCATGCCCGGCAGATGCGCGGCGCCGCCCGCCGCCGCGATGATCACCTCGAGCCCCCGCTCGCGGGCGCCGCTCGCGTAGTCGACCAGCCGCTTGGGCGTGCGATGAGCGGACACGATCCGATCGTCGTGCGCGATGCCGAGCTCGTCGAGGACCGCTGCCGCGTGGCAGAGGGTCGACCAGTCCGACTGACTGCCCATGATCACGCCGACCCGAGGCGGCAGGTCGGTCATGGCCCTAGGATTCCGACAGTTTGCCGTCCGGCGGCGCCAGGCCTCCGACGTCTGCGACCGGTGGCAGGCTCCGGACCGCGTCGGCCGCCGCCCGGTTGGCCTGTTTGATCGCCTCGAAGACCTCTTCGCGGAGGACCGTCGCCTCCGGCGGAAAGGTGAACCCGAGCTTGACCGTCTTGCCTCGCACCTCGACCACCCGGACCTCGATGCTGTGGTTGATGATCACCGCTTCGCCGGATTTGCGGGTCAGATACAGCATTCTCGTCTCCAGGTCCCCTGCTCTCGCCCCGCCCCGGGGTGAACTGGCGCGAAGCTAGGCGGCACGACTTAAGCGCTTGTTAACCTCACCGCCTCTAGCCTGCAACGGTTCGAGGCGGGGACACGCCTGCAGCGCTCGTCGGCGAGGCTGTGCGAGTGCTCGAGCGCCGACCAGCGAGGGGTCGTCCGATGTCGCTCACCCAAGCGCCTCTCTTCAAGCTGATCTCGGCGCGGATGAGCTGGCTCGCTCAGCGGCAGGTAATCCTCGGTCAGAACCTGGCCAACGCCGATACGCCCGATTATCGGCCAAAGGATCTGCGCGAGGCCGACTTCGCCCGCCTGGCCGAAGGCTACTCGGGTCGGCCGAGCCGGATCACGGTCGCCCGCACCGACCCCGCCGATCTCGAGGGCGCCCCGCTCGTTCGGGTCGGGTTGGCCGGTCGGGAAGTCGACAGCAACTACGAGACGACGCCCGATGGCAACGCCGTGATTCTCGAGGAGCAGATGGCCAAGGCCAGCCAGACGGCGCTGGACTATCAGCTGACGAGCAATCTCTACCGCAACATGATTCGGCTCGCCCTGGGTGCGCAGCCCTGATCGCGGCCGGCGACCGAGCAGGAGAACCCGGATGGACCTCGCACAGGCGATGCTGGTGGCGGCTTCGGGCATGAAGGTGCAGGGGGCGCGCATGCGGCTCGTCGCCCAGAATCTGGCGAACGCCGAATCCACGGGGCCCGCGCCGGGCGGGCAACCCTACCGCCGCCAGACGATCACCTTCGAGAACGCGCTTGACCCTGAACTCGGCGTCGAGCTGGTGCGGGTCGCGCGCACCGGCACCGACCGCTCGCCGTTCCTGCTGCGCTACGATCCCGGCCATCCGGCCGCCGACGCCGACGGCTACGTCCACATGCCGAACGTCAATCCTTTGCTCGAGATGATGGACATGCGCGAGGCCCAGCGCTCGTTCGAGGCCAATCTCAACGCGTTGCCGCTCGCCCGCTCGATGATTCAGCGAACCCTCGATC
>JBKPDM010000530.1:0-17044 GCA_046727895.1 Pseudomonadota bacterium
TCGACAGCATCACGTTCTCCAACCCACGCGTCATCGCTGCCAGACTACCTCAACCCACCACCAGAGCAAGCCAAACCTGACCCTTATGGATAGCTAGTACATTCCATTGTGCAACAGTTGGTATCCTCGGTCGTTGGCAAATCGACAGCTGATCCAGTCGATCTCGCAAGTCCCCGTCGGGTACATCCGCTGTAAACCGAGACACCACCCGTATCTCACAAATATTTCCTTCATCAAGCTGCACCAACGCCTTAACATGTTCGTGGTGTTCTCGAGACGGCTCCAGATAGTCCCGCAGGACGTTGGTGTCGAAGGTCAGTTTGATCATTCTCGGCCGCTCGTGCGTTGTAGTTCCATAATCTGCTACCACTTCCTCCGTGGAGTTGAAGTTATTTCCAGATCGGCTTGCGGGAGCCGGGGAGGCCATAGTCGGACCAGCGCTCGGTGACGCGGGCGATGATGTCGTCCGACATGCGAATTTTTCGGCCCCAGTCGCGCCTGGTCTCGGGCGACCATTTGTTGGTGGCGTCGATGCCGAGCTTGCTGCCGAGGCCGGACTCGGGTGAGGCGAAGTCCAGGTAGTCGATCGGGGTGTTCTCGAGAATCGTCAGGTCGCGGGCGGGGTCGACGCGAGTCGAGATCGCCCAGATCACGTCCTTCCAGTCGCGGGCGTCGATGTCGTCGTCGGTCACGATCACGAACTTGGTGTACATGAACTGGCGCAGATAGGACCAGACGCCCAGCATCACCCGTTTGGCGTGGCCCGGATAGGCTTTCTTGATGGTGACCACCGCGACCCGGTAGGAGCAGCCCTCGGGCGGCAGCCAGAAGTCCACGACCTCCGGGAACTGCTGGCGGAACAGCGGTAGAAAGACCTCGTTCAGCGCCTCGCCCAGCACCGAGGGCTCGTCCGGCGCCCGGCCGGTGAAGGTTGAGAGGTAGATCGGGTCCTGCCGCATGGTCATGGCGGTGAGCGTGAACACGGGAAACGGCTCGACCGCGTTGTAGTAGCCGGTGTGGTCGCCGTAGGGGCCCTCGTCGCCGAAGTCGTCGAGGCTGACCAGGCCTTCGAGCACGATCTCGGCGGTGGCCGGGACCTTGAGCGGGACCGAGACGCAGTCGACGAGCTCGACCCGTCGGCCACGCAGCAGCCCCGCGAACTGATACTCGGACATGGTGTCCGGCACCGGCGTCACCGCCGCCAGGATGGTGCCGGGATCGGCGCCGATCACGGCGGCGGCCGGCAGGGGCTCCTGCCTCGTGGCCCGCCAGCGCTGGTGATGCTGGGCGCCGCCCCGGTGCTTGAGCCAGCGCATCAGCGTCGTGTTGCGCCCGGTCACCTGCATCCGGTAGATGCCGAGGTTGAAAGCGTCGGCGCGCTCCTTGCCCGGCCCCCTGGTCACCACCAGCGGCCAGGTGATCAGCCGCGCCGGCTCGCCCGGCCAGCAGGTCTGGACGGGCAACAGGCCGAGATCGACCGCCTCGCCCCGCAGCACCACCTCCTGGCAGGGGGCGCGGGCGACCGTCTTCGGCTTCATGGCGAGCGCCGCCTTGAGCAGAGGCACCATGTCGACCGCCTCGCGCCAGCCGCCGGGTGGCTCCGGCTGCTTGAAGAAGGCCAGCATCTCGCCCAGCTGGCGAAGCTCGGCGGGCTCGCGGTTCATGCCCCAGGCGACCCGCTCGACCGTGCCGAACAGGTTGGCGAGGAGCGGCAGCGCGCTGCCTTCGACGTGCTCGAACAGGACCGCCGGTCCCCGCTCGGCGAGCAAGCGGGTGTGGATCTCGGTGATCTCAAGGACGGGCGAGACCGGCGCCTGCACGCGCACCAGCCGTCCGGAGCTCTCCAGACGTTGGATGAACTCACGCAGACTGGCGTAAGCCACCGCCGATCAGGCCTTGCGCGCCCGCCGCCGGTCGACGCACTCACGCCCGGACGTGCCGCGCGCCACGAGATTCCCCAAACTGAGGCAGGTCATGGCCGTTCGCACACGACAGACGGGCCGCGGGCCGGACCCAGCACAACCGAAGCGGATCGGATGCTATTCGGTTTACCTTTCGTCAACCATTGGCCGCTACCCCGTTCAGTGGTCCATGCGATCCTGCGAGTCCGCCCGCCCGCGAAGAGCGCTAGCGCGTATTCCCACGATCGCACGGGCCAGTCGAAGCAAGAGTTGACCATGCGAAGGTTAACCTTTGATTTTAAACGCAGGCTCGAGGAAAGCGCACCGACCGCGAGGCATCCGATGGTTCGTTGCCGATCGCTGGCGCCCTAGCATGCCGGTCAGACCCAGCAGACAAGGGGCCCGGTGGCTGCCGCGACGGCGGCCATGCCGCTCCGTCTCGCGCGACCTCAGGCCGCCTTCCACTTGATCGAGCAGCCCATGCTCGGGATCTGGTGCTCCGGGCCGCGGCCGGTCTCGGCGACCTGGACCATGGCTTCGTACAGCTCGCGGATCGCGTTCGGAACCGGCGTGGTCTTGGACGCGTCGAGCCGACCGCGGTACTGGAGCTGCAGGTCTTTGTTGTAGCCGAAGAAATCGGGCGTGCACACCGCGCCATAGGTGTGCGCCACCTCCTGGGTCTCGTCGAACACGTAGGGAAAGGGCAGCTGCTTCGTCTCCGCCAGGTGCTTCATGTTGGCGAAGCTGTCCTCGGGGTATTGGGCCGGGTCGTTGGCGCTGATCGCGATGGCGCCGATGCCATACTCCTTGAGCTCCTTGACATCCCGAATGATCCGGTCGAGTACCGCCTTCACATACGGGCAGTGGTTGCAGATGAATATCACCAGCGTGCCCCTGGGGCCGCGCACGTCCTCGAGAGTGTAGCGCTTGCCGTCGGTGCCCGGCAGGTCGAACGGTTTGGCCGGTTCGCCGAAATTGCAGATCGGGGTCTCTGCGGCCACGGTGATCGCTCCCGGAGTTCGAGGTTGCGGACTCCTCTATCTAACGCACCGCAGCCCTGATAGCGAGGCACTTGCTAGTGCGCTGGACTGCGTGGCCGGTCGCCGGCGCGCTTTGGCAGAGAAGATCTCGATGCCTCAGATGCCACCGGTCGCCGCGAGCTCGCGGATGCGGTCGCGTCCGCCTTTGAGCCGATGCGCTCGGCCGACCGCCTTCTGAGTCGGCAGCGTACCGATGCCCAGCACGAGCAGTCCCAGATAGAAGAGCGCGCCCACGAACAGCACCAGCTGCCCGGGCACCGGACCGACCGCGGCGCGCTGCCACAACTGGTCGAGCGAGGCAATCGGCGTCGGATGGATGCCGATCTTGCCCCAGTAGCTCACGATCTGGACCGTGAAGATCCAGCTGTAGTTGCGCCGCAGACGCCGCCCGGCCGCCTCGAACAGGCTGATGTGAAAGTGCAGGTCCTGATAATCCTCGATCAGCACCTCGTTCCAGCCGTTGTCGACGCGCAGCCCCTCGCCGCGCAGGATCGGCCCGTAGAAGCAGGTCTCCATGACCCGGACGCGGGTACGCCAGATGTCGAAGAAGCGGTAGCGACGGGCCTCGAAGATCAGGAACACGGCCACCAGAAAGGAGACCAGGACCATCGGCAGGGGCGAGGCCGCGGCACTGCTGTAGGTCACCGACATGGCGATGCCGGTGGTCACCACCGCCCAGTTGGTGGTCGTATCGAGGCGGGTTCGCCAGATCTTGCTGCGGTACATCTCGCCCCGATAGAGATGCGCGATCGCGCCGATCTCGGCGGCGCCGAAATGCGGTTCCTCGCGCGCCGCGATCTCGGAAGTCGTCATCGGTGTCCTCCGCCAAACCAGTGTCACCTGCGCCGGGAAGCATAGCGCTTCTTCGGCCCCGGCGCGCTATCCCGTGACCTGTCGGTGGGGCTGCCAGGCATCCCAAGCTTGTCTCAGCGCCACGGTGCGGGCATACCCGCGCGATGATCCCTTCCGCCTCCCGCCTCGGGCAGCTCTCCTGGGCACTCTATGACTGGGCGAGCTCCGCCTTCTCGGTGGTGATCATCACCTTCGTCTACGCCACCTATTTCACCAAGGGCATCGCTCGGGACGAGGTTGCCGGCACCGCCGAGTGGGGCTGGGCGATGTCGGCGAGCGGGGTGGCGATCGCCCTGATCAGCCCGGTCCTCGGTGCGATCGCCGATGCCGGCGGCCGGCGCAAACCCTGGCTGCTTGTGTTCACCGTGATCGCGGTGATCGGCTGCTGGCTGCTCTGGTACGGCCGACCGACGCCCGAGGTCGCGCTGGCGATCCTCGCGGTCGCGGCGCTGACCAATCTCGCGTTCGAGGTCGGCGGCGTGTTCTACAACGCGATGCTGCCGGAGATGGTCAGCCGGGAGTACATCGGCCGGCTGTCCGGCTGGGCCTGGGCGCTCGGCTATGCCGGCGGCCTCGTCTGCCTGATCCTCGTCCTCTACGGCTTCGTCGAGGCCGAGCATCCGCCCTTCGGACTCGACCAGTCGCAAGCCGAGGACGTGCGCATCTCGGGCCCGCTCGTGGGCCTCTGGCTGGCCGTGTTCAGCCTGCCGCTATTTCTGTTCACGCCCGACCGGCCGAGCCTGCGACTGCCGATGAGGGAAGCGGTCCGCCGCGGTCTCGGCCAGCTGCGGCAGACCTTCGCCCATCTCGGCAAGTACCGCGAGATCGCCCGCTTCCTGATCGCGCGCATGATCTACACCGATGGCCTCAATACGCTGTTCGCGTTCGGCGGCATCTATGCCGCCGGCACCTTCGGCATGGCGATGGCGGAGGTGATCAAGTTCGGCATCCTGCTCAACGTCACCGCCGGGCTCGGCGCTCTTGCGTTCGGCTGGGTCGACGACTGGCTGGGCGCCAAGCGCACCATTCTCATCGCGCTCGCAGGCCTGCTGGCCTGCGGCACGGCAGCGGTGGTGGCGACCGACCCGGTGTACTTTTGGATCGCCGGCGGGCTGCTCGGCATCTTCGTCGGCCCGGCTCAGGCGGCGAGTCGCTCGCTGATGGCGCGGATGGCCCCGCAGGAGGTGCGGACCGAGATGTTCGGCCTCTACGCGCTGACCGGCAAGATCACCGCCTACATCGGGCCGTTTCTGCTGGGCACCGTGACCTATTGGACCGGCAGCCAGCGCTGGGGCATCGCGACGATCCTCGGATTCTTCGTGATAGGCGGCCTGCTTCTGCTGCCGCTCGAGGAGCCCCAGACCGCCGGCGCTGCGGCCGACTAGAAGGGGATGCGGGCGCCGAGCTTCAGGACCTGCCCGGCGATGGCGCGGGAATGGTAATCGACGCGATCGTCCTCGTTCACGACGACGCGGTAGGACGGCTCGAGCGACAGGCCCGCGCGCGTGGCGAGGTTGATGCCGACCTCGCCATAGAGAGGGGACGCGGCGCCCGGGATCCGTCCAGGCTGATCGGCTCGGCCGAAATGCAGGTCGAGGAAGTGCATCGGGAGCTCGCTCGTCGGCCCTTCCTGCTGGTCGAGTGCGGCCGCGGCCGGGTCCGCCTCGCCGTTGGAAGCCGAGGCGTCCGACCCAAGAACCCCGAGGGGCACGGCGAGGTTGAGATGACGCTCGCTATCGACCGTTGCTGGAGCGACCGCCGCTGGCTGGTTCGCCGGGCGTGGCTCGGCCGCCAAGCAGGCGCTTGAAACACCCAGCCAGACAACAGCCAGCGCGAGCGGCGGCCAGAACGACATGGACTGTCTCACCTCGCATTCTGCGATTCGAAATACGCGGATCAGGCGCCCATGGCCAGCCCAGGATGGGCCTCGCGGTGTCATTTCGCGCACGCTGCGACAGCTTTGCCACAGCTGGCCGAAGGCACGATATCCGCGAGATGTCAACGTAGCTTCAGGCCAGATCGACGAGCGGTGCGGGCACGGCGCCGCGCAGCAAGGCCTTGCGCGCCTGCCACTGCTGGCCGGCGTCCAGCGTCTCGAGAAAATGCACCTCGCCGCCTGCGAGCAGCGCGATCGGCAGGCCATCGCGGTAGAGGGCGCGGTTGCCGGTCAGCGCGGCGAGCTTTGGCCCGGGCGTGAGGATGCCCATGAGGTTGAGCGGATCGGCGCCGGACAGCGATATCCAGGCATCGGAGGCCGGCTGGCGTCGGATCTCGCGCAGCATGGCGACCGCGTCGGGCAGCGCGAACTGCTCGCCGGAGAAGCCCGCGACGAACCGGCCGCCGCGGATCTCGCCCCGCGCCTCGAGCCGACGATAGACGCGCAGCAGGTCGCGCCAGGGAGGCAGCCAGTCCGCCTCGCGCTCCAAGAGGCGCCAGAACACCACGCCATAGCGAAGCAGCAGCCGGCGGGCGACGTGCTCGACCGCCTCGGAGGCGGCTTCCGGCGCGGCCGACGCCGCCCGGGCCCGGTGCGCGAGCGCCCAGCGCCCCGCATCTTCCATGCCGAAGGCGATGCTGCGCCGCCGGCGCCGGCCGCCGGCTCCGGGTTTGCGGCGGTCCGAGGGCACGAGCAGAGCGCGCAGACCGCCGAAGCTATCCGAGGTCACGAGGCCAAGTGCCACCAGCTCGGCGAGCGCTTCCTCGACCTGGGAGCGCAACAGGCCGGTGCCCTCGACCAGCTCGTCGAAGAACGAGGCGCCCTGCTCCCGGATGCAGTCGGCCACGACCCGCGCCCGGGGACCCGGGCGGGCCGCATCGGGTGCGGTGGCGAGCGCTGCCCAGTGCCGGGCATGACGCCGGACGAGCAAGGTGATCGGCGTCGTGCGTACCGGCGTCACGCTGCGCTCGCTGCCGTTCGATCGTGCGTTGCGCGGGCGCAGCCGCGCCCATGTGATTCGTCCGGCCAGGCATTGGTCGTCGAGCCAACTCGGCTCGTAGACGGAAAGGCGCGCCGGCAGGATCTCGGTCTCCCAGGCGCCGGCCGGAGCCTCGAAGCCCTCGAGCTGGGCGACGATCACCTCCAGGGCATCCGGCCCCTGCATGCGGGCGTCGGCCGCGAAGTGCTGCCAGGCGAACAGGAAACGCACGAAGTCGCGCGCAGCGACCGGCTCGATCTCCGCCCGCAGACGCTTGACCGTGTACCTGTGGATCCGGGCGAGCAGGCGGCGCTCGCACCATTCGTCCGCAAGCGCGTCCGGCGTGAAGCGTCCGCGCAGGGCGAAGCCCTCGACCTCGAGCGCCGCAAGCGCGGCCGCGACGGGCATCGGCTCGGTCCCGAGCGAAGCTGCAAGGGCTTCCTGCGTCACCGGCCCCAGGCCCTCGAGCCGGCCGCGCACGATCTCGACCAGGGCCTCCTCCTGCGTCCAGTCGCGTTCGGAAGAGGCGGCCGGCGGAGAGATCGCCGGGTCGAGCCCTGCCGTCGGCCAGAGCGCCTGAAACAGAGGCAGGCGCTCCGCGGCGATCCAGAGCGTCACCCGGGGCCCACTCAGCCGCGTCACGCGCCGCTCGCGCGCAAGAGCCTCTAGCCAGTCGCTCCAGCCCGGCACCGCCTGCGCTTCGTCCGAAGTGAGGAAGCCGAGCCAGACCAGAGCATCGTGTAGCTCGTCGGCATTGGCGGCGTCGGGCCAGGCTTCGGCGTGCACCCGCACTATCGCCTCGGGATCGAGCCGGCCGAGGTCGGCCGCGGTCTCCGGTGCCAGCCAGCGCCGGCTGATCACGGCCTGGGTCCGGCGCTCCTCGAGCGGCGCGTCGTCGAGATAGGCATAAGGTCGAGCGGAGAGGACCTCGAGGGCAAGCGGCGAGGGCTCGGTGAGATCGCGCGCGACGACGCTGATCGCGCCCGCCTCGATTCGCGCCAGAAGCCGCTCCAGCCCATCGATGTCCATGGCATCGTTCAGGCAGTCCGCGATCGTCTGCCCGACCAGCGGATGGTCGGGGACCTCGCGCTCGCCGACCAGGTTTTCGATACACGCGATCTGGTCGGGAAAGACCGCCGCGATCAGGTCCTCGGCGTCCATGCGCGCGAGCTGCGGTGGCACCTTCCGGCCGCCGCGAAAACGCGGCAGGGCAAGCGCCACGGCCCCGACCCAGCGCCAGCGCGTGATGAACATCGGCGCGTCGAGCAGCGCCTGGATCAGGAGCGGCCTGACGCTCGCCGAATGCAGATAGCGCGCCACCTCGGCCAGCTCGAAGCTGTGCGCCGTGGTGAGCGAGAGCACGATGTTGTCCTCGGTCGCCGCCGCCTGCAGCTCGAAATTGAACTTGCGGCAGAAGCGCTTGCGCAGCGCCAGCCCCCAGGCGCGGTTGAGGCGGCTGCCATAGGGCGAATGGATGACCAGCTGCATGCCGCCGACCGAGTCGAAGAAGCGCTCGAGCACGACCCTGTCCTGAGTCGGCAGGCATTCCAGTGCCGCATGCGCCGCGGCCAAGTACTCGACCAGCTGGATCGCCGCCGGCTCGTCGATGCCGACCTCCTGCACCAGCCAGCGCAAGGCGGCGTCGCCGCCCGCATCGGTCGCGAGGTGCTTGGCGATCTCGGCGCGCAGGCGCGAGACCGCGGCCGAGAGCTCGTCGCTCCGGCCTGGCGCCTCGCCCAGCCAGAACGGAATGTTGGGCGGCACGCCGTGGGCGTCCTCGACCCGGACGACACCTCGCTCGACGCGCAGGATGCGGTACGAATTGTTGCCGAGCTGAAAAATGTCGCCGGCCATGCTCTCGACCGCGAAATCCTCGTTCACGGTGCCGATCGCGTGATTCTCGGGCTCGAGGATCACCTGGTAATCAGCGGTGTCCGGGATCGTGCCGCCCGAGGTCAGCGCGGTCAGCCTGGCACCCCGCCGCCCGCGCAGGACGTGGTTGACGGCGTCATGATGGATCAGCGCACCGCGCCGGCCGCGATGGGTGCTGAAACCCGCCGCCAGCATGTCCACGACCGCCGCGAAATCCTCGCGCGCCACCGCGCGATACGGCGAGGCACGCTGGAGCAATGCGTAGAGCTGGTCCTCGTCCCGCTCGCGCGCGGCGACCTCGGCGACGATCTGCTGGGCGAGCACATCGAGCGGCTGTTCGGGGATCGTCAGGCGATCGAGCTCGCCGCGGCGGACGCTGTCGAGCAGCGCGGTGCACTCGACCAGCTCATCGCGCGAGAGCGGGAACAACCGGCCTTTGGGCGTGCCATCAATCGCGTGGCCCGAGCGTCCGACGCGTTGCAGGAAGCTCGCGATCGAGCGCGGTGAGCCCAGCTGGCAGACCAGGTCGACCTCGCCGATGTCGATGCCGAGCTCGAGCGAGGCGGTGGCGACGAGCGCCCTCAGTGAGCCGGCCTTGAGGCGCTGCTCGGCGTCCAGCCGCTGCTCCCTGGAGAGGCTGCCGTGGTGTGCAGCCACATGGCTCTCGCCCAGGCGCTCCGACAGCTGGCGGGTCACCCGCTCGACCAGGCGGCGTGTGTTGACGAAGATCAGTGTGGTGCGGTGGGCTTCGATCAGCTGGGTCAAGCGGTCGTAGACCTGCTGCCAGACGTCGCCCGACATCACCGCTTCGAGCGGCGATGAGGGGATTTCGAGGGCGAGGTCGCGCGCCCGGTGGTGGCCGCTGTCGATGATCGTACATTCGTCGCCTGACGCGCCGGAGGGGCCAGCGCCGACCAGAAATCGCGCGACCGCTTCGATCGGCTTCTGCGTGGCCGAGAGACCGACCCGCAGCAGACGATTGCCGCAGAGCGCCGCGAGGCGCTCGAGCGACAGCGCCAGATGCGCGCCGCGCTTGTTCGGCGCGAGCGCGTGGATCTCGTCGACGATCACGGTCCGTGTGGTCGCGAGCATGCTGCGGCCGGACTCGGAGCCGAGCAGGATGTAGAGCGACTCCGGTGTGGTGACGACGATGTGCGGCGGACTACGGCGCATCCGCTCGCGCTCGCCGGGCGGCGTGTCGCCGGTGCGCACCCAGGTCCGGATCTCGACATCCGGTAAGCCCTGCGCACGCAAGGCATCACGGATGCCGGCGAGGGGCGCTTCCAGATTGCGCTGGATGTCGTTCGAGAGCGCCTTCAATGGCGAGACGTAGACGACCTGGGTCTCGTTCCCGAGCCCGCCGTTCAGCCCCTGCCGCAGCAGGTCGTCGATCGCGGCGAGAAAGGCGGCCAGTGTCTTGCCGGAGCCCGTGGGCGCGGCGATCAGAGTGTGCCGGCCGGCCTGGATCGCCGACCAGGCTTCTGCCTGCGCCGCGGTCGGCGCCGCGAAGCTGCGATCGAACCAGGCGGCGACCGCCGGGTGGAACGAGGCGGCCGGGCTCACGGGACGAGACGGGAGTGGCGAGGGCACTTCTGACTCTAACTCGGTTGCGGTTTCTCGAGATATGAGAATAGGGCGCGCCAACGTCAAAAGATCAAGCTTGGCGGGGGCGGCCTCTCACCGCCAAGCTTGGATGAAGCCGGTATTGACCGATCGGGCAGTGCACCATAGCGTGCGCCGTACTCAAGGGGATGGAGTCCCCCGAAACCGCCTGAAACGGCTGATGACTCCTACCGCGTCACCAGTGCGGTGGGGTCGTGGGTTCTGGATCCGACCGGGTTCCCGATCGGGTCCTCGCAACAGATAGCAGGCGGATGCTCATCATGGACCAGGCCAGAGCCTTCGACGACCAAGATCTCGGCCTCACACGCCGCTGCGCTCTGCAATTCATCATCCTGATCGGCGCGGTCAGTCTGTTCGCGGACATGACCTATGAGGGCGCGCGGAGCGTCAGCGGGCCGTTCCTCGCCGTGCTCGGCGCCAGCGCCACGGTCGTCGGCATCGTTGCGGGTGCGGGCGAGCTGCTGGGCTACGGCTTGCGTCTGGCGTCGGGCTGTTCGCCGTGCCGCTCCTGGCGCTGGCCGATCACTGGGGCCTGGCGGCGGTTCTGATCGTCGCAGAGCGCGCCGGGCGCGGCATCCGGATCCCGGCCCGGGACGCCATGCTCTCGCACGCCGCCAGCCAGACCGGGCTGGGCTGGGGCTTCGGCCTGCACGAGGCGCTCGATCAGACCGGCGCGATCGTCGGCCCGCTTCTGGTCAGCGGCATCCTCTATCTCAAGGGCAGCTACCAGCTCGCCTTCGCGATCCTTCTGATCCCGGCGGTCGTCGCCTTTGCGATCGTGGTCTCGGCGCGGCTCGCCTATCCGCGACCGCAGGACCTCGAGCTGGCGCCGCCGGCGCTGGAATCGACCGGCCTGCCGCGGGCCTTTTGGATCTACGCTACGGCTGCCGCCTGCATAGCGGCCGGTTACGCCGACTTCCCGCTGATCGCTTATCACTTCGAGAAGGCGACGATCGTACCCGGCGCCTGGATCCCGGTGCTGTACGCGGTCGCGATGGGGACCGACGCGATCGCCGCCCTCGTCCTCGGGCGGCTGTTCGATCGCGTCGGGCTGCGCACCATGGTGGGCGCCACGGTCCTCTCGGCGCTGACGCCGCCGCTCGCGTTTCTCGGCGGGGCCGAGGCCGCCGTCGTCGCGATGCTGCTCTGGGGGGTCGGAATGGGCGCGCAGGAATCGATCGTCCGCGCTGCGGTCGCGCAGCTGGCGCCCGCGGAGCATCGGGCCACCGCCTACGGCATCTTCAACGCGATCTACGGCGTTGCCTGGTTCGCCGGCAGCGTCCTGCTGGGTGTCCTCTACGATCGATCGATCCTGGCGCTGGTGGTGATCGCCATGATCCTCCAGCTCGCTGCGCTGCCAATCCTGGTCTGGCTGATCCGTACGACCCCAGAGCAGCAGCTCGGCTGACCCCGGCAGAAGTGGACACAAAGCCCGGGGTCATGAGCGGGTCATGAAGGGCTGCATCTTCTGCGCCATCGTGGCTGGCGAGGCCGCCTGTCATGGGATCTGGGAGAACGACGAGCACTTGGCGTTCCTGTCGATCTTCCCGAACACGGAAGGCTTCTCGGTCGTGATCACCAAGCGGCACTACCCGAGCTACGCCTTCGATCTGCCCGCCCCGGTTCTCTCGGAGCTGGTCCTCGCCGCGAAGCGGGTCGGCCGCCTTCTGGACCGGAGGCTCGCGGACGTCGGCCGCACCGGGATGATCCTCGAAGGCTTTGCCGTGGATCACGCGCACGTGAAGCTGTTTCCGATGCACGGCACCAGGATGACGCGCTGGCGGCCGCTCAGCAGGCCCCTGGACAAATACTTCGAGCGCTATGAGGGCTATATCTCCTCCCACGACTATCAGCGCGCTGACGACGACGAGCTGGCCGCGCTCGCCCAGAGGATACTAAGCTGACGACGCGGCGAATCGGTTCGGGGGATGAGCGTAGCCATGACCGAAATCATCCTGACCCGTCATGGTTACGTCGACTGGATCGCGCCCGAGCGTTTTCGTGGCCGCGCAGACTTGCCGCTGACCGATCTCGGCGTCCGGCAGGCCCAGGCGACCGGCCGGCGGATCGCCGCCACCTGGCGCGTCGCCGCAGTCTATACCAGCCCGATGAGCCGCTGCGTGCGCACCGGCCAGATCATTGCCGAGCCGTTTGGCCTGGACGTCGAGCCGACCGCCGGCCTGAACGACATTGATTACGGCGAATGGCAGGGCCTGATGCCCGACGAAGCCAGGAAAAGCTGGCCGGACGAAATCGAGCTCTGGTATCGGCGGCCCGATCTTGCCCGAATTCCTGCTGGAGAATCGCTGCAAGACGTGCTGGCGCGGGCAGCGCGCGGTCTGCGCGCGATCATCGACCGGCACCCGGGCGACACCGTGGTCCTGGTCGGCCACGACAGCGTCAATCGCGTCATCCTGCTACACGCGCTCGATCTGGCCCTCTCGCGCTACTGGCATCTGAGCCAGGCGCCCTGCGCGATCAACCAGATCGATGCCCGGAGCGACGGGTTCTCGGTGCGATCGGTCAACGAGACCTGGCACCTTCAGGGGCTCTAGCCTATCGAGCGGTCGCGTTCGAAGTGGCATCTCACGCGCTCGCGAGCTGGTCACGGAAGGCCGGGGCAGCGATCTGGATCAGGGCTTCGGCACGCTCGTCGAGGGACTTGTCCCGCAGCCTCGCAATGCCGTGCTCGGTGACCACGATGTCGGCGTCGGCGCGCGGACAGCTCACGATGTCGCCGGCACCAAGACGTGCCACGATGCGCGAGACCTTGCCGCCGGCGGCGGTCGAGGGCAGGGCCAGGATCGAGCGGCCGCCCGGTGAGAGACCTGCGCCGCGCACGAAGTCGAGCAGCCCGCCGGTGCCGCTTACCTGCCGGCCGTCCAGTGTCTCGGCGTTGGCCTGGCCGAACAGATCGACCGCCAGCACCGAGTTGATGGCGACGAAGTTGTCGATCTGGCCGATCACGCGGACGTCGTGGGTGTAGCTGACCGGCGCGAAACTCAGATCGGGGCAGGCGGCCGCCCATTCGTAGACTCTGGCGGTGCCGATCGCGGTGCAGCAGACCATGCGACTGCCATCGTGCGACTCGCGCTTGCCGGTCACGACGCCGGCGGCATGTAAGTCGGCCACGCCATCGGCCGCCAGCCCGCTGTGCAGGCCGAGCTCCCGGTGATCGTGCAGCGCCGCAAGCACGGCCGCGGGCACTTTGCCGATGCCGATCTGGATCGTGTCGCCGTCCTTGATCAGGCTGGCGACGTTGGCGCCGATCCGAAGCATGTCGTCGGACAATTTGACGGCTGGCAGCCCCAGGACCGGCCGCTCGGTTTCGATCACGTAGTCGAGGCGCCGGTAGGGGATCTCGTAGCTCCGCGCCGGCCTCGGCATTGAGGCGTTCATCTCGGCGACGACCACCTTGGCCCGCTCGAGGACGGCGGGCACGAAGTGGACTGAGACACCCAGGCTACACTGCCCCCGATCGTCGGGCGGGCTGACCTGAATCAACGCGAGATCAATCGGTAACGCACTCAGATATTGCCAGATGCCGCTGTAGTGGAGCGGCAGGAAGCGGACCCGGTCGGCCACATACGATCGGGCCATGTCGCCGAAGACGAAGAAGCTGGTGAGGCTGGCCCGGGGATGGAAGGATGCCGGGTCGATCAGGTTCAGCCCCGGGATCAGGCAGCCAACATAGTGCACGCCGGCGCTCGCCTCGGGCACCGCGGCGAGGGTTTGGAGAAGCGAGGTTGGCTCGCCGCTCGCCCCCTGCACAAACACGGTCATGCCGGCGCGCAGCAGGTCGGGGAGGCGTTCCACGGCGATTTTCTTGGGCATCGGGTCCGCTGTCGGTATCGATGGCCATCGCGGGGCAGCATGGACGCAATCGACGCCTTTGCCGAGCGTGTTTGCGGCGTGACCATGACGACCCGCCTGAGGCCATGATGTTGGTCACGAGACGCATGGACTAAAGAGGCTTATGTTTGGTCTTGATATTTAACCGAAGGTTGATAGAACGGATGCCCCGCGGGCAGCGTTCGCTGTCGGCATCCTCGGGGAGTCCATTGAATGATCGAGCCGGATCCTGGCACCCTTCCTGCCGGGACTTCAACCTTGCGACAGGTTGAGCCTCCTCGCGCGGCCTCAACCGACGAGCAGCCGCTTCGCTTTCTGGTCATCCGGACGAAGGGCGGCGAGCTGCCCTGGCTGGCGCAGACGCTGGTCCATTTCATGGCGCCGGTCGAAATCGTCCAGGTGATCGGCATGCCGAACGCTTTGTGGCGGCTCGGTCAGGAGCGGTTCGATTCAGTGCTCCTGGACATCCCAGTCGCGGATCGCCGCATTGTCCGCCGCTGCCGCGAGCAGATCGCCGACATTGCCGTCGTGCCCGTGCTGGATCTGCATGACCAGACCGAAGCTACCGTCAAGCAAGCAACCTCGAGCCGCCCGAGCGGACGACGCGAGGCGGTCGAGCCGGCGCGGGCGCCGCGCCAGACGATGCGTCTGCCCTGGCAGCGGCGTGGCCGGCGCCAGGCGAGCGCGCCGCAGCGGGAGATGGCCTCGCTCGGCTGAGGTTGTGCGCTCGTTCCGGCGCTCGCGCCCGGACCGGCATGACGCCGGGGGCGCACGACGCATCGCTTTGCGCCGCGCCGGCGAGCTGATATCAAGGAGGGATGACGCGCTTCCATGACATGGCGGCCGATGCCGGGCGGGCTTGCGACTTCCTCAAGGCGCTCACCAATCCCAACCGTCTGATCATTCTCTGCCTGTTGGCCGAGGGCGAGAAGTCGGTCAGCGAGCTGGAAGCGCTGCTTCGCCTCCGCCAGCCGACCCTCTCGCAACAACTCGCCCGCCTGCGCGCGGAACAGCTGGTCGAGACCCGCCGCGCCGGCAAGATGATTTACTACCGCTTGGCGAGCAGCGAGGCCCGGCAGGTGATCGAGTTGCTGTACGAACTGTTCTGCGCGCCCGGCGCGGCAGCCGAGGCCGGCCGCGTCGAGGCCGCTGGCGCCGCCCTGCCGCATCCCGATGGTATGCCGGACCACATCTAGCTCGGGCATATGGCCGGAACCACGAATTTCCTGCGAGAGCAAACGAAAACTTTCAAAGCATGCACGCGCACCGCTTCGGCCGAGCACGGTGCCGAACCCAGCCGCCCGCTGCCAGGGCCTCTTTCCGCTTTCACCGAGGGGCTGAAGAGATTGCTGGCACAAGCACTTAGTGGCGGAGCGACAGCAACCCGGGTCGAACCCTCTCTGTGCGCCGGGAGACCGGCAGGTGGTAGCCGATGCAAGTTCGGTACGTCGAAGACCTAGCAGTCACGATGACCCCGAGTCATGCGTGGGCGGTCGTGAGGCCGTTCGCGAAGCGTTGACAAGGGAACACGCGGGCGGAGCCATTGAGCCGCGAAAAGTTTTCATTCGGAGCGCCGACGCTGTGGAGAGAAGCGGAAGGCAACACGGGGTGGCGCGTCCCGGCGAGTGCCACCTCGGCTCTGCGTGGTCATAAGACCTCCTGCACGCGTGGAAGCCATCTGCACGGGAACCGGGAGGTCCACCAGCTGGCCGCTCGGGCTCGTCCGCCCGCGCGGTCCGCATCGGCAAGGCGGAATGCCCCAATCCGATGATGCACGGTCGGTGGAAGTCGGACCCGCCCATAGTACCGGTGCAGCCGCCGAACAAGGCCGAGTTCGTGGCCGCGGAGGCGGTGGAGGGAAGGGGCGGGGCCAAGGGCAATGCGGTCCGGAGCAGCACGCAGCAGACCCAGAGCGGGCAAGCGTATCCCAGGCGAATGGACCGCACACGTTGCGCCGCAAGGCGGGATAAAAGGGTCCGGCTGACGGCGCTCCTGCACCATGTGAACGTCGACCTGCTGCGCTTTGCGTTTCACCAGTTGAAGCGCCGGGCCGCACCAGGCGTCGACGGCATAACCTGGCACGAGTACGAGGCAGATCTCGAGGCCAACCTCGCGGATCTGCATGGACGCGTACAGCGGGGCGCCTACCGCGCGAAGCCGTCAAGGCGCCAGTACATCCCCAAGCCCGACGGCCGCCTCTGACGCCGACCCGTTACCACAAGATCGAGCATGATCCGATTGCGATCGAAGGCTTGTTCGTGGCTCTCTTCCTCGAGGCGTACAAGACGCCGCCTGGGGAGATCGTTCTCGATCTCGACGCGACCGATGATCCCTTGCACGGCCACCAGGAGGGCCGGTTCTTTCACGGCTATGGAGCCTGCCCTCCGGCGGCCCAAGGGCCGACCGGGGGGACTGCTACTGTTATCTGCCGCTGTACGTGTTCTGCGGCCGGCACCTGCTCGCGGCCAAGCGCCGGCGCTCGAACATCGATGCCTCTGCCGGCGCGGTGGCCGAGGTCGAACGGATCGCCGACCAGATCCGCGGCCGCTGGCCACGGGTCAAGATCATGCTGCGCGCGGATTCCGGCTTTGCCCGGGACGAACTGATGGCGTGGTGCGAAGCCAACGGCGTCGACTACGTCTTCGGTCTCGCGCGCAACGAGCACCTGGTCGGTGCCGAGCATGGCGGCCCGACGCTTCGTCTACTACGCCCGCGGCGAGGTCGAGAATCGGATCAAGGCTTGCCTGGCTCCCAGGGGCGACTTGGGTAGTCGCCCCGGAGCGGCAAGCAGCTCGATCTGTTCGCCGACCGCACGTCCGCGGCGACCATGCACGCTAATCAGCTGCGTCTGTGGTTCGCCTCCTTCGCCTACGTGCTGCTCGAGGCCCTGCGCCGCATCGGCCTGCGCCACACCCAGTTCGCCAGCGCCACCTGCGGCACGATCCGGCTCAAGCTCTTGAAGATCGGCGCGCAGGTGCGCCGCAGCGTG
>JBKPDM010000531.1:0-12901 GCA_046727895.1 Pseudomonadota bacterium
GGCCTCCCAGCCGGCGCCGCGCTTGCTATCACGTCGCGCGGCTGGCTCCCAGGGCCGCCCGCGGTGGGCAGCCCGGAGCGCCGCGCCAGTGATACGATGGCCGACTGCCTCGATCCGCCCGAGCTTCTTGGTGTCGATGTGCAGCAGCTCGCCCGGCCGTTCGCGCTGGTAGCGGACAATCGGCGGCTTCGGCTCGAGCGCGGCCAATTTGCCGAGGCCCAGGCGGCGCAGGATCCCGCCGACCGTCGAGACGGGCATATCGAGCTGGCGCGCGATCGCCGGGCCGCTCAGGCGTTGGCGGCGCCAGTGCTCGATCGCGGCCACGCGCGCGGCCGGCACCTCGTGGGGGCAGCGCTTGGGCGCCGAGCTGCGGTCGACCAGCGCCGCCGTTCCGCCGGCGCGATAGCGCGCCAGCCAGCGGAACGCCTGCCGCTCCGCCAGTCCGGCCGCGCCGGCAGCCGCCGCACCAGCAGGAGTCGACCTTGCGGCGTCAAACGCGCATTCTTGTGCAGGTTCATCGGGGTGATCTCCCGCTCAGCGCTGACCGTCTCGCAACCGCCAGCCTGACCGCGCTCCCCCGGATGAACAACCTTCATAGCAACCACAACTAGAGTTGGCTGACCAGGGCGAGCATCCTCGCCCCGGTCAGCACGACCCTGCTCAGGCCTGCACGCCCTTGACGTACCAGTCCATCTTGAGGAGCTGCTCGTCGGAAGCGTGCGCGCCCTCGGCGATCACGACCTCGCCCGCCTGGTTGGTCACGGGCCCGTCGAACGGATGCAGCGTACCGGCGATGATCCCCTCCTTGACCTTGTCGGCGGCCTGAGCGACGTCGGGCGGCACGTCGGGGCCGTAGGGGGCGATCACCACCATGCCTTCCTTCAGCCCCAGCCACACGTTATGGGTCTTCCAGGTGCCGTCCATGACCGCCTTGACCTCGCCGATGTAGTACGGCCCCCAGTCGTCGACGATCGCGGTGAGCTGCGCCTTGGGCGCGAAACTGCGCATGTCGGAGGACTGGCCGAACCCGTGCGCGCCGCGGTCCTGGGCAACCTGGAGCGGCGCCGGGCTGTCGGTATGCTGGGCGAGGATGTCCGCGCCCTGGTCGATCAGCGCCTTGGCGGCGTCCGCCTCCTTGCCCGGGTCATACCAGCTGTTGACCCAGACGACCTTGATCTGGATGTCGGGGCGGTGCTTCTGCGCGGCGAGGGTGAAGGCGTTGATGCCCATTACCACCTCGGGGATCGGGAAGGAGGCGATGTAACCGACGGTCCCGGACTTGGTCATCATACCGCCGATCGTGCCGATCACCGCCCGGCCCTCGTAGAAACGGGCGTTGTAGATGGCGAGATTGGGCCCGGTCTGATAGCCGGTCGCGTGCTCGAACTTGACCTTCGGGAACTGCTTGGCGACCCGGACAGCGGAGTTCATGAAGCCGAACGAAGTCGCGAAGATCAGCTGATTGCCCGAGGTCGCGAGCTGGCGGATCACCCGGTCGGCATCGGGCCCCTCGGCGACCTTCTCGACGAAGCTCGTCTCGACCTTGTCGCCGTAGTGCTCGGCGACCGCCTTGCGGCCGAGATCGTGCTGATAGCTGTAGCCGAAATCGCCGACCGGGCCGACGTACACCCAGGCGCACTTGAGCGGCGTTTGGGCGCGCCCGGGACCGCTGAACAGCAGGGCGCCCGAGGCGGCGGCGGTGCCGGCCAGGAAGGTGCGACGCGAGAGAGAGAGTGTCATCACGGGTCTCCCTGAGGATCGTTGTTGATCAGGTAGCAGGACGAAACGGCTTGCCTAGGCAGGCGGGCGCATCGAGGCGCCCCTTCCAGGGGCCGCCGGCGATCACCGCGAGCACGATGATCGTCGCGAGATAGGGCAGCATCGACATCACCTGCGCAGGCACGCCGAACGTGCCGGCACCCTGGGCATAGAGCTGCAGGATGGTGACGCCGCCGAACAGGTAGGCGCCGAGCAGCAGGCGCCACGGCCGCCAGGAGGCAAACACCACGAGCGCGAGCGCGATCCAGCCGCGTCCCGCGGTCATCTGCTCGACCCACATCGGCGTGTAGGAGAGCGACAGGAAGGCGCCACCGAGCCCGGCCATGGCGCCGCCGAACAAGACGGCCAGGTAGCGCACCTTGATGACGTCGTAGCCGATCGAGTGGGCCGAGACATCGGATTCGCCGACCGCGCGCAGGATCATGCCGGCGCGGGTGCGCTTGAGGAACCAGGCGACCCCGATCGTTGCCACCACCGAGAGGTAGACCAGCACATCGTGGCCCAACAGCAGCGGTCCGATCACCGGCAGGTCGGTCAGCCCCGGGATGTTCAGCCGCGGCAGCCGGTCGACGGGAATGCCGACGAAACCCGAACCGAGCAGCGCCGAGAGGCCGATGCCGAAGATGGTGAGCGCGAGCCCGGTCGCGACCTGATTGGCGAGCAGCGAGAGGGTGAGCGCGCCGAAGGCGAGCGCCATGAGGGTCCCGGCGAGCGCCGCGGTGACGATGCCGAGGGTGGCGCTGCCGGTGGTCACGGTGACTGCGAAGGCGGTGACCGCACCGGCCAGCATCATGCCCTCGATGCCGAGGTTGAGCACCCCCGACTTTTCGACCACGAGCTCGCCGAGCGCGGCGTAGAGCAGCGGGGTCGCGGCGCTGATGATCGTGACCAGGACCAGGACGGTGGCATCGAAGGTCATGCGGCAGCGACCTCCCGGCGCGGGACGACGGAGCGGATGCGGTAGCGGGTCAAAAAATCGGTCGCCAGCAGGAAGAACAGCAGCAGGCCCTGGAACACGCCGGTCACCGCCTGCGGCAGGCCGACCTCGACCTGGGCGTTCTCGCCGCCGATGTAGGAGAGCGCCATCAAGAGGCCGGAGAGGATGATGCCGAGCGGATGCAGCCGGCCCAGGAAGGCGACGATGATCGCGGTGAAGCCGTAGCCGGGGGTGAGGATCGGGATCAGCTGGCCGATCGGGCCGGCGACCTCGAACAAGCCAGCGAGCCCGGCGAGGCCGCCGCTGATGAGCAGGCAGAGCCAGATCATGCGGTTGCGATCGAAGCCGGCATAGGCCGCGGCCGCCGGCGCCTGGCCGACCACCCGCAGCTCGAAGCCGATCACGGTCCGGGTCATCACGACCCAGGCGCCGACCGCGACCAGGAACGCCACGACCACGCCAATGTTCAGCCGGGTACCCTCGAGGATCACCGGCAGGAGCGCGGCATCCGTCAGCATCCGGGTCTGCGGGAAACCGAAGCCCTCGGGGTCCTTCCAGGGGCCGTAGACCAGCATGCTGAGGAAAAGCGTCGCGACGTAGGTCAGCATCAGGCTGGTCAGGATCTCGTTGACGTCGAGGCGGGTCTTGAGGAAGGCCGGGATCGCCGCATAGGCCATGCCGCCGACTACCCCGGCGAGACACATCAGCGGCAGGATCCAGACGCCCTCCTGGCCCCAGAGCCAGAGCCCGATGCCGCCGCCGGCG
This sequence comes from Pseudomonadota bacterium, assembly GCA_046727895.1. Classification (GTDB taxonomy): domain Bacteria; phylum Pseudomonadota; class Alphaproteobacteria; order Geminicoccales; family Geminicoccaceae; genus DATAOG01. Next base: position 3,482 of record JBKPDM010000531.1, read on the forward strand.
ATCGCGCCCATGGTCAGCTGGCCTTCGGCGCCGATGTTCCAGACGTTGGCGCGAAAGCCCATCGCGAGGCCGACCCCGATCAGAACCAGGGGCGATGCCTTGAGGGCGAGCTCGGACAGGCCATAGAGGCTGCTCAGCGGCGAGACGAAGAAGTGGTAGAGCGAGAGCAGCGGGTCGTAGCCCATGAACAGGAAGATGAAGAAGCCGCTGACCACGGTCAGCGCCACCGCCAGGATCGGCGTGACGTAGAGCAGCCGGCGGCTGACCTCGGGCCGCGCTTCGATCTTAAGCGACATGGGACACTCCCCCGGCGGCCCCTGGCTCATGGGCCAGCACATGCTCGTCCATGCCGTGCAGTCCGCCCATGAGCAGGCCGATCTCGTCGAGCGAGGCTTCGGCGGTCGCGAGCGTGCCGGACAGGACGCCGATGTTGATCACGGCGAGACGGTCGGTCAGCGTCAGCAGCTCGTCCAGGTCCTGCGAGATGACCAGCACCGCCGCACCGGCGCCCGCGAGATTGAACAGCGCCTGATGGATCGCCGCAGCGGCGCCGGCATCGACCCCCCAGGTTGGCTGCGAGACGACCAGGACGCCCGGGTCCTGCAGGACCTCGCGGCCGACGATGAACTTCTGCAGGTTGCCACCGGACAGCGAGCGGGCGGCGGCGGCGGCGCCCGGCGTCTTGACATTGAACTCCTCGATGATCTTTGCGGCGAAGCTGCCGGCGGCGGCCCTCCGGATGAAACCGCCCGCTGCCAGCCTCATGCGGTGGTGGCCGCTGAGCACGGTATTCTCGATCAACGACATGTCGGGCACAGCGCCGTGGCCGTTCCGCTCCTCGGGCACGCAGCAGAGACCGAGCCGGCGCCGCCCGCCGGCCCCGGCCCGGCCGACCGGGTGATCGTCGATCCGGACCATGTCGGGACTGGCCACCAAACGCTCGCCCGAGAGCGCCTGAAACAGCTCATTTTGACCGTTCCCTGCGACACCCGCGATACCGAAGATCTCGCCCTCCTTGACCTCGAAGGAGATGTCCTTGAGCGCAGTCCCGAACGGCCCTTCGGCCGGCAGATCGAGGTTGCGGACCGTGAGGCGGGGCGCGCCACCGCCCTCGCTGGTCCGCCGCGAGAGCGTCCTGACCTCGGCGCCGATCATCAGCTGCGCCATGCTCTTGGCGGTCTCGGCTTTGGGATTGCAGGTCGCCACGACCTTGCCGGCGCGCAGGATCGTGGCGTAGTCGCAGAGCGCTTTGATCTCATCCAGCTTGTGGCTGATGTAGAGAATCGAGACCCCCTCGGCGGCCAGCTGACGCAGCGTCTCGAACAGCCGATCGACCTCCTGCGGGGTCAGCACCGAGGTCGGCTCGTCCATGATCAGAAGCTTCGGGCTCTGCAGCAGGCAGCGGACGATCTCGATCCGCTGCCGCTCGCCGACCGAGAGGGTGTGCACCTCGCGTGAAGGGTCCAGCGGCAGACCGTAGTTGTGCGACACCTCCTCGATTTTTCGGGCGAGGGTGCGCATGTCGGTGACGTCGTCGACGCCGAGCGCGATGTTTTCCAGAACCGTCATGGCCTCAAACAGCGAGAAGTGCTGGAACACCATGCCGATCCCAAGCCCCCGGGCGGCGTGTGGGTCCGGGACCCGCACCACCTGACCCTGCCACAGCATGTTGCCCTCGTCGGCGTGGAGGACGCCGTAGATGATCTTGACCAGCGTCGACTTGCCGGCGCCGTTCTCCCCCAGCAGGGCGTGAACTTCGCCCGGGGCAACTGCAAAGCTGACGTGGTCGTTGGCGAGCACGCCGGGAAACCGCTTGGTGATGTCGGCGAGCTTGAGGCGCGCTGGAACAGAAGGGCGGGTCGCGTCGGTCATGCGGCCTCTCCGCTTGCTCGGTGTTGACCATTCGCCGCCGGTTCGGCGAACGCATGCAGGAGCTCGGCGGCGACCAGCGCGGCGATCACTGCCGGCCGCTTGTCCTTGAGGCGCGTGCCGCCGATCGGGCAGACCAGCCGGGCGATGCGCTCCCTCGAGATCCCGAGCTCGCGAAAGCCCCGCTCGAAGCGGGCACGTTTGGTGCGCGAGCCGATCAGTCCGAGATAGGCGAAGTCACCACGCTGCAGCACCGCCGCGCAAATCAGGGAGTCGAGGGAGTGGCTGTGAGTCAGCACGATATAGGCCGCGCTCGCTGGCGCCGCCTCGACCTCTGCCAGCGCCCGCTCGGTGACCACGACCTCGGGTCCCTCTATCGGCGGGGCCGGGAACTCGCCGGCCCGACCATCGATCCAACGAATCCGCAGCGGCAGCAGGGCGAGCGCCGACGCGATCGCCTTGCCGACGTGCCCGGCGCCGAACAGAAGTACGAGGGGCAGCTGCTCCCGTTCCTGACGCTCGATCGCCTCCAGCTCCGCGCGGGTCGCCTCGTCCGCGCATTGCAGCCGGAGCGAAACATAACCGCCACAGCACTGGCCGATCTCCGGCCCGAGCGGAACGTCCATGGTCGTCGCCGGTGCGCCGCTGCCGAGCAAGGCCCGGGCCCGTGCGCTGGCCTCCCACTCCAACTGGCCACCGCCGATCGTGCCGTAGCTGCTGCCCGCCGTGATCAGCATGCGGGCTCCGACATCGCGCGGCGCCGAGCCCTTGACGGCGGCTACCGAGACCAGGACCGCGGGCTCGGCCCGCGCCAGGAGCTCGCACAGGATTGGAGCCAGCGTGGTCATGAGGGCGCGAACCGCGCCTGATCGGGCGCCCTGTGGCGCTCCTTCAGGCGCTCGATGGTCATCAGCACCCTCTCGGGCGTCGCCGGCGGGTCAAGTCGGGGGCAGAGCTCATGCCCGGCGACGCTCGCGATCGCGTCGGAGAGCGCATGCAGGACCGAGATCGCGAGCATCAGCGGCGGCTCACCCACGGCCTTGGATCGAAAGACCGTTTCCTCGCGGTTCTGGGCGTTCTCGAGCAGGGCCACGTTGAATACGCGCGGGCGGTCGCTGCAGGCGGGGATCTTGTAAGTGCTCGGCGCGTGGGTGCGCAGCCGCCCCTGGTCGTCCCACCACAGCTCTTCGGTGGTGAGCCAGCCCATGCCCTGAACGAAGCCGCCCTCGATCTGGCCTCGATCGATCGCCGGATTGAGCGAGCGGCCAACGTCGTGCAGGATATCGACCCGCTCGACCTTGTACTCGCCGGTGAGCATGTCGACCGCGACCTCACTGACCGCGGCGCCATAGGCGAAATAGTAGAAGGGGCGGCCGCGTCCCGAACTCCGATCCCAGTGAATCTTCGGTGTCCGGTAGAAGCCGGTGGCCGAGAGCGAGACCCGCGCCAAGTAGGCCTGCCAGACCAGCTCGCGGAACAGGATCTCCTGGTTGCCGATGCGCACGTGGCCGGGCAGGAAGACGACCTGCTCCTCGCGCACGCCCCACCTCTCGGCGGCGAAGGCCTCCAGGCGCGCCTTGATCGTCTGCGCCGCGGCTTGCGCCGCTTTGCCATTCAGATCCGAGCCCGAGGATGCCGCGGTTGCGGAAGTGTTCGGGACCTTGCCGGTGGTGGTCGCCGTGATCCGCACCTGGTCGACGTCGACCTGGAACTCCTCGGCGACCACCTGGGCGACCTTGGTGTAGAGGCCCTGGCCCATCTCCGTGCCGCCATGGTTCAGGTGGATGCTGCCGTCGGTGTAGACGTGGACCAGGGCGCCCGCCTGATTGTACTGGGTCGCCGTGAAGGAGATGCCGAACTTGACCGGGGTCAGCGCGAGGCCGCGCCTGATCACCCGACTTCTGGCATTGAAGTCTCGGATCGCCTGCCGGCGGCCCCAATAGTCGGCACTCGCCTCGAGCTTCGCCACAATCTCCTGGACGACGTTGTCGTCGACCTTCTGATGATAGGGCGTGACGTCCCGCTCACCGACGCCATAGAAGTTGAGCTTTCTGATCTCGAGCGGGTCCTTGCCGAGCGCGAAGGCGATCTCCTCGATCAGGCGCTCGCCCGCGACCATTCCCTGCGGGCCGCCAAAGCCACGAAACGCCGTGTTGGACACCGTGTTGGTCTTGAGCGGCAGCGAGCCCAGATGCGCGTTCTCGTAGTAGTAGCAGTTGTCGGCGTGGAACAGGGCGCGGTCGGTGACGGGCCCGGACAGATCCGCGGAAAACCCGCAGCGGGCGGCATAGGTCATGTCGACGCCGTGAATTCGGCCCTCGTCGTCGAAGCCGACCACGTAGTCGACGACGAAGTCGTGGCGCTTGCCGGTGATCACCATGTCGTCGTCGCGATCCGGGCGGATCTTGGCGGCGCGGCCGGTCTTCTTGGCGACCATCGCCGCGACGCAGGCGAACAGATTGCCCTGGGTCTCTTTGCCGCCGAACGCGCCGCCCATGCGCCGGCACTCGACCGTGACGGCATTGTTCGGCACCCCGAGCACGATCGCCACCATGTGCTGGATTTCGCTTGGATGCTGGGTCGAGGAGTAGACCGTGACCTCGTCGTCCTCGCCGGGGATCGCCATGGCGATCTGGCCCTCGAGGTAGAAGTGGTCCTGACCGCCGATGCTGATCTGACCCTCCAGCCGGCGCGGTGCCTTGGCAATCGCCGCTTTGGCGTCGCCACGCGCCAGCGTCAGGGGATCGGTCACCAGTCGGGCGCGCGGCCTCGCCGCCTCGACGCCGAGCACCGGAACGAGGTCCTCATATTCGACCCGGGCGAGCAGCGCTGCCCGCCTCGCCTCGCCGCGGCTCCGTGCCGCGACGGCAAAGAGCGGCTGGCCGGCGTACTCGACGACGCTGGTCGCGAACACCGGCTCGTCGTGGCGATGCGTCGGACTGACGTCGTTGGCGCCGGGAATGTCCGCGGCGGTCAGCACCAGCACGACGCCCGGCGCCTGGCGCACGGGCTCGAGATCGAGGCTCGTGATGCGCGCATGCGCCCGGTCGCTGATGCCGAGGTAGACGTGCAGCAAGCCCGCGGGCTCGGGCAGGTCGTCGATGTAGCTCGCCTCGCCGCTGACGTGCCTCCAGGCGCTGTCGTGGCGGCGGGGCTGCTGCACGCCGCCGGTGATCCGCTCGGCGCTGATCGCATCAGACATGGGCGAGGCTCCGGTCGCCGACGAGGCGGGTCTCCGTCGTCTCGTCGGTGGTCTCGATGAACAGGCGCAGCAGCAGATTGCCCGCCACCCTGGCGCGGTAGGCGGCGCTCGCCCGCCAGTCGGTGATCGGCGTGAAGTCGCGCTCGAGCGCGCGCATTCCGGCCTCAACCGTCGCCTCGCTCCAGGGCTGCCCCTGGAGCGCCTGCTCGGCATGGCGCGCCCGTTTCGGCGTCGCCGCCATGCCGCCATACGCGATCCGCGCGCTCGCCACCTTGCCGTCGGTGAGCCCGATCGCGAACGCGCCCAGCACGGACGAGATGTCCTGATCGAAGCGCTTGCTGATCTTGTAGGCGCGAAAGCGAAGGCCCGGCGCGGGTTTGGGGACGATGACCTTCTCGACGAACTCCGAACGCGCGCGATCCTGCTTGCCGTAGTCGATGAAGAAATCCTCGAGCGGTAGCTCGCGCCGATCCTGCCCCCGGCGCAGCACCAGGCGCGCGCCAGCCGCGATCAGAGCGGGCGGGCTGTCACCGATCGGCGAGCCGTTCGCGATGTTGCCGCCGATCGTGCCGACGTTGCGCACCTGCTCGCCACCGAGCCGGCGAAACATTTCTCCCAGGTCGGGATAGAGAGCCGCGAGATCCGGCGTGGCATCGGCATAGGTGACGCCCGCGCCGATCTCCAGAGCGTCGTCAGTCTCGACGATCTCCCGAAGCTCACGCACGCGGCCGACGTAGATGACCGGATCGAGCACGCGCAGATTCTTGGTCACCCAAAGGCCCACGTCGGTCGCCCCGGCGACGATGCAGGCCTTGGGATGCTCGAGCAGCAGCTCGGCCAGCGCATCGACGGTGGCCGGGGCATAGAACCACCGCCCGTCCTTGCCGACCGCGACCGTCTCATCGTCCTGCAGCGCCTCAAGCTTGGCCAGCGTGTCCGGCCGTTCCGCGGCCAGTCGGTCCGGCGTGCCGCGGCTCAACTGCAGCATCCGGTGCGCCGCGGCGACGATCGGCGCGTAGCCCGTGCAACGGCAGAGGTTGCCTGCCAGCGCGTCGTCGATTCGCTCCGGGCTCAGCGCCGTGTCGCTCTGGTTCGCCTTCGGGTCGTTCTCGTAGAGGGCGAACAACGACATCGCAAAACCGGGCGTGCAGAAGCCGCACTGCGAGCCGTGGCACTCGACCAGCGCCTCTTGCACCGGATGCGGCGCGCCGCTCGGGCTCTTGAGATCCTCGACGGTGAGCAGCTGACGGCCGTCGAGGTGGCCGACGAACAGGATGCAGGCGTTGACCGCCTGGTAATGGATGCGGCCGTCGCGCAGCCGGCCAAGCGCCACCGTGCAGGCGCCGCAGTCGCCCTCGGCGCAGCCCTCCTTCGTGCCAACCCGCCGCTCGATCGAGCGCAGATAGTCGAGGACGGTCATGGTCGGATCGACCTCCGCCAGTTCCCGGTGCTCCTGTCCGAGGAGAAATCTCACGCGCTCACGCATCGGCCTGACCTTCTCACTCCGTGACCTCCATGGCGGCCGCTCAGCTGCCACGATAGGTCGAGTAACCGTAGGGCGAAATGAGAAGCGGCACATGGTAGTGGCGTGCCGGCTCGGCAATGCCGAAGCGGACCGGGACCCGATCGAGGTAGGCGGGCTGCGGCAGCACGACCCCATGGCCGCGGAAGTAATCGCCGACGTGGAACAGCAGCTCGTAAGTACCCGCCTGCAGATCCGCCCCGGCGAGCAGGGGCTCCGCGGAGCGCCCATCGGCGTTGGTCGTCAGCCGACCAAGCAGCTGGCGCTGATTGCCATCGATGCGAGACAGCTCGACGACGAGACCGGCCCCGGGCCGCCCGCTCATGATGTCGAGCACGTGAGTGGTCAGTCGACCCGAAGCCGCCCGTCCGGCTGTGGTCATCGTACCCAGAACCTCCCTCGCGACGCTGCCGTTCAGCCGACCGTACCTGCGTCGATCTTCGATGTCGGCACACCTCTCGCGTGCCCCGAGTGCATACTTGTAAGCCCAACCGCGGGCGACGGGAATAACCGCCGTGCAGAAGCAGTTTCAAAGAAAACCGAACGGCGCGGCCGCGGTGATGCGCTTAGGGTATTGCTCACATGGCTGCGCGCTGCTGAGTTGGGGCGGCAGGCCGCCTTGGTCTCGCCCGGCGGCACACGAGCACGGAGAGAGCGAATGAGCCATCGCCTTCGTCCTGCGGAGATGGATCGTGCCACGTTCGTCGCGACCTTCGGCCATGTGTTCGAGCATTCGCCCTGGATCGCCGAGGCGACGTATGACCGGGGCCTGCCCGACAATGCCGACACCGCGGAGGGCCTGCATCGGGCGCTCTGCGTCGTTCTGCGTGGCGCGCCGGCCGAGCGCCAGCGCGCGCTGATCGACGCTCATCCCGATCTCGCCGGCCGCCTTGCCCGCGCCGGGCAGCTGACCTCGGATTCGACCAAGGAGCAGGCCGGGGCCGGGCTGGATCGGCTGAGCGAGCACGAATACGCCCGCTTCGTGGCCTTGAACGAGGCCTACAAGGCGCGTTTCGGCTTCCCCTTCATCATGGCGGTCAAGGGCCGTGGCAAGGAAGAGATCCTCGGGACCTTCGAACGTCGCCTGGAGCACGACCAGACAACGGAGTTCGCCACGGCACTGGAGCAGATCGAGCGGATTGCGCTCCTGCGTCTCGTGGATCTGATGCCATCGTGAGCAGACCTGCCGAAGTTGCATGGAACCGCCGGTCCGGATCGGAGGTGTTGCAAGTTTAGGCTGGGCAACCAGCGGCGGATAATTCGTGTAGCCGCCTTGCTCGAGGTCCGAATCGAAGACCGTCTTTCAGACCGCGCGCCATTGCTGAGCGTTTCCGAACAGATCCCGGCGTGCGCTGCTAACGCACCGGACTCCACCTCGAGTCATGACGTCGAACCGCCAGTCGGGATAGGGATGCCGTAGCTTCGGGCTGGGCAGCCAATGCTTCGCGATCCGGAGCATCTTTCGCCACGTCAGCCCATGCCGCTGGCCGCGTCGCCGCAGGCAGCGCAGCCAGTGCCAGAGCACGTGGTAATAGAAGGCGTTGAGGGCACCGGAGTTGGTCGGGACGGCGCAGTAGTTGTAGAAGCCGTTCACCACCAGCCGCAGGTGGCACCCCTGCTCCGGCATCGGCGGGCGCATCCGACGCAGGGTGGCCTTGACCTGCCTGACCTTAGCGTTCAGCGGCTCGCGAACGGTGTGCCGCCGCATGAGTCAGACAAGGGTGAAGCCCAGGAAGGCGAAGTGTTGGACCGCACACCGGCCCCGTCGGCCATCGCGGCGGTTGAAGACCGCCACATCAGCTCCAGAATTCTCTAGGCGACATCCACCATAATCTGTGTGTTTTATAACCAATTGAAAAACAACGAGAGATGGTTTGACGACGCCCTCCGCCACTGTACAAGACAAGTAGTTGTTATCTGAAGGAGTTCGCATCACTCCTAATAGATACCAACACCAGCTACGGTCCCTGGTCGTTTTTGGGGTCGGTTGTCAGAGCTACCCTCATAGCCTCGACGCTCCGGCGATGCTCGACTAGGATCGAAATGAACCTGCACGCCGCCCGGCCAACGACAGCGTGATTTTGAGGAGAGGACGCCATGCCGGCTAGGCCCGACGACGAGATCCTCCTGCGCCGCGCGATAGCGGTCGCCGCTGCCGCGCGCGCTCATGGCAACCACCCCTTCGGCGCCATCCTGGTCGACCCCGACGGCACGATTCTGCTCGAGGCCGAGAACACGGTGGTCACGGAGCGTGACGCCACCGGCCACGCTGAGCGCAATCTGATGAGCATGGCCTCCCGGCGGTTCGAGCCAGCGCTGCTTGCCCGCTGCACGATGTACACGAGCACCGAGCCCTGCGCGATGTGCGCAGGCAGCGTCTACTGGGTCGGTGTCTGCCGCGTCGTCTACGGCCTCGCCGAGCGCGACCTTCTGGCACTGACCGGCTTCCACGAAGGCAACCCGACCTTCGACCTCCCCTGCCGCACGGTGTTCGCGGCCGGCCAGCGCGCGACCGAGGTCATCGGCCCGATGCTCACGGACGAGGCCATCGCGGTTCACATGGGCTTCTGGGCCTAATCGAGCCCGCACTTCGAGCCGGGTTCTCCGGGCAGCATTCACCGCACTTTGCACGCATCCCGGCGTTCGCTGCCAACGCAGCGGGCTTCCACCTCGGGTGATGACGTCGAACCGCCAGTCAGGATCGGCGTGCAGTAACCTCGGGGCGGGCAGCCAACGCTCCGCGAGCCGGAGCATCTTTCGCCACGTCAGCCCATGCCGCTAGCCTCGGCGCCAGGCAGCGCAGCCAGTGGCGGACAGTTGGTAGTAG
>JBKPDM010000532.1:0-5122 GCA_046727895.1 Pseudomonadota bacterium
GCGCGGTGATCATCAGGAGCTGGACGAGAGGACCGAACGGCCAGCCAAGCGTGTCGCAGGCGCGCCAGAGGGCGGCGAGCTCTCCGGGCTCCAATCACCCGGTCGCGCGTTCGCTCTTCGCCTGGCGCCCGCACGCCGGCCGCGGGCGAGGTCTCGAGGATGCCGCGCTCGGCTGCCCAAGCGAGCATCCGGCGGAGGTAGGCGAGCAGCCGGTTCGCGCCGATCGCGGCGCCGCGGTCCATGACGCTGTCGAGGAGCTCGATCACGTCGCGCCGGGTGATGCCGGCGATCGGCCGGTCCATCCAGCCGGCGGCGGCCAGCTCGCGGGTGAGGGTCTGCTCGACCTGGCGCCAGGTGCGCCTGCCCTTGCCGCGCTGGTCGCGGGCGATGAACTCGGCGAGCACGGCGCCCACGCAGTCGCCGTCGATCGCGTGCCGGCGGGCGCGTGCCCCGGCCGGGGTCCTGCCTTCCTGTGCGTCGGCGATAGCCTTGCGGGCCAGGTCGCGCGCGTCGGCGAGGCCGACAGCAGGCCAGCGGCCGAGGGTGACCCGCTTGAGGTGGCCGCCCACCCGGGTCATCACCACCCAGGTCTTGGCGCCGGCGGGGGTGATGCGCAGCCCAAACGACGGCAGGAGAGTGTCGAAGTATTCGACCCGCCCGGCCTTGGGTGGGCGCATCTTGGAGACGGCGAGCTCGGTCAGCTTGGTGGTGGGCATCGAATCAGTTGCTCCGTCACCTGCTCCGGGCGGGGTAACGCGGGGTAACGCCGGAGCTGGCTCAATGCGGTTCTGCCATGCGCTGCTATGTGGCATTGAAGCGGCGGAATTGCAAGGTTTTTGCGCTGCGGTGCGTAACCGTGTTATCCCGGGGCCAGCGACTTTTAATCAGCGGGTTCTGGGTTCGAGTCCCAGCGCGCCCACCACGACACATGCAACTGTTTGATATGACACTAACTCTTTGAGATCTTAGCGGTTTCAAGACCCTGTTCACCACCTCCCCGCTACACACGGGAGGCGATGGACGTGGCTAGGCATCCAGGCTTGGTGAGGCGAGGCGCGAGGTATTACCTCCGGCTCCGCGTGCCCCTCGAGCTGATCGAGACACCAGGCTGCCGAGAGATCTGGAAGTCGCTCGGGACCGGTGGGCATCGCGAAGCAGTGCACCGCTACTTCCCCGCCCGGACCGAGCTTCAGCAGTGGTTCGAGCAGGCCCGCCGGCTGGCCTCGGATCGGCTCCAGACGATGAATCGCGTGCGGGATGGCCCCTTGTCGCGCCGAGCACGGCTCATGGTGTCACGGCCATTTCCGCTCGTGAACTCAAGGTTGGGCTGGCCGGTCACCGTCCGCTCGGGGCTGGCGCCTGCCGGCAAACTGGGGCAGCATGGCCGTGGCCGCGGCGCGGCGGCAGGCCGATCAGGATCGGCGGCGCCGGGACATTCCGGGTCGATCGCCGGGCCGCGACGTGGGAGGAGGAGAACCATGACTGGACGCGGGACCTTGATTGCTGGCGGCATCCTGCTCGGCCTGATGCTCGGTGGCAGCGCCGGCGCCGAGACCCTGAAGCTCGCCCATTCCACCTGGGTCGGCTACGGCCCCCTCTACATCGCCAAGGACAAGGGCTACTTCAAGGACGAGGGGCTGGACGTCGAGCTGATCGTGATGGAGGACCCCAAGGTGCGCTTTCCGGCACTCGCCGCCGGCAAGGTCGACGTCGCCGTGACCACCGTCGACACGATCCTCAATTACCTGAGCGATCAGCAGAGCTACCGCTATCTGTTCGCGCTCGACGATTCCAAGGGCGGCGATGGTATCGTCGCCAACAAGGACATCAAGACGCTGGCCGACCTCAAGGGCAAGAACGTCGCCTATGACGAGGGCTCGGTGTCCCAGTTCTATCTCGGTGTCCTGCTCAAGCAGGTGGGGCTGTCGTTCAACGACATTCAGTCCCAGAACATGACCGCAGGCGACGCTGGCGCCGCGTTCGTGGCCGGCCGGGTCGACGCTGCGGTCACCTGGGAGCCCTGGCTGACCCGCGGCAAGCAGGCGCCGCAAGGCCACCTGCTGGTGGATTCCTCATCGACGCCCGGGCTGATCACCGACATGGCGATCACCACGCCCCAGGTCCTCGCGGCGCGCAAGGACGACCTCAAGGCACTCTATCGCGCCTGGATCAAGGCGGTCGACTTCCAGAAGGCGCATCCGGAGGAGGCGGACAAGATCATGGCCAAGGGAGTGGGCGGCTGGCTCGACGATCCGAAGGTGTTCGCCGAGACCCGGGCCGGCATCGTCTACTACGACAAGGCGATGAACGAGGCGTTCATCGGCACGGCCGAGGCGCCGGGCCCGATCGTCAAGACGATCGACAACGCCGTCGAGCTCGGCAAGGAGACCGGCCTGTTCAAGCGTGACGTCGCGCCGACCGACCTGATCGCGTTCGACATCGTCAACCAGTAGGCCGGAACGTATTCCCACGATCGCACGGACCACCGGCCCAGCAGAGCTTGGGCGCCGTCGCCCCGAAGCACCCGGATCGGGGGCGATCGCACGCGGGAGCGCCCGCGCCACAGGCGCCGGCCAGAGCACCCGACCGATGCCGGCGCGCCGCTGACGGTGCCGAGCGTCTTTGCGCCCAAGACCGAGATTCCAGGCGCGCTCCATGCGGGCCTCAGCATCCTCGCCGGCGTTCTGGTGATCGGCCTTTGGTGCTGGCTCACCTACGGCGGCATCGTGCGCACCGACTTCCTGGCGCCGCCGCATCAGGTCCTGCTCGCCGGCTGGAAGCTCGCGAAGTCCGGTACGCTGGAGGGCAACATCCGCTCGAGCGTGACCGTGATCTTCTCGGGCTTCCTGCTCGCTTCGATCTTCGCCGTGCCGCTCGGCATCCTGATGGGCAGCTTCCGCGTGGTCGAGGCGTTCATCGAGCCGATCACGGGCTTCATGCGTTATCTCCCGGTCAGCGCCATGATCCCGCTCTTGATCCTCTGGATCGGGATCGGCATCGAGCAGAAGATTGCGGTCATCTTTCTTGGCACCTTCTTCCAGCAGCTGATCCTGATCGCGGATGTCTCGGCCCGGGTGTCGAAGGACCTGATCGACGTCTCCTACACGCTCGGCGCCTCGCGCCGCCAGGTCGTGACCCGGGTGCTGTTCCCGGCCTGCATGCCGGGGGTGATGGACAATCTCAGGGTCACGATGGGCTGGGCCTGGACCTACCTCGTGGTCGCCGAGCTGGTCGCCGCCAACTCGGGGCTGGGCTACATGATCCTGAACGCGATGCGCGGGCTGTTCACCGACGTGATCATCCTCGGCATCGTCACGATCGGCATCCTGGGCCTGATCACCGATCAGCTGTTCAAGCTATTGCGCCGCTGGCTCCTGCCCTGGTCGGCGACCTTCTGAGACGGCCCGGCTGCGAGGGAATGCCCGTTGAGCAAGCTCCGGATCGAGGGCGTCACGGTCCGCTTCACCGGGCGCAAGGGGCGCAGCGTCACCGCGCTGGAACACATCTCGCTCGCGATCCCCGACCGTGAGCTGTCCTGCATCGTCGGGCCCTCGGGTTGTGGCAAGTCGACCCTGCTCCGTCTGGTCGCCGGCCTCGCCGAGGCGACCGCCGGCCGGATCACCCTCGACGGCCGGCCGATCGTCGGTCCCTCGGCCGAGCGCGGCATGGTGTTTCAGAGCTATACGCTGTTCCCCTGGCTGACCGTGCGCCGGAACGTCGAGTTCGGCCTCGAGCTCAAGCGCACGCCGGCGGCCGAGCGGGCGCGGATCGCTTCGCGCTTCATCCGCGAGGTCGGCCTCGAGGGCTTCGAGGACGCCTATCCCGACCAGCTCTCGGGCGGCATGCGCCAGCGCACGGCCCTCGCCCGGGCGCTCGCCAACGACCCCGAGATCCTGCTGATGGACGAGCCGTTCGGCGCGCTCGACAGCCAGACCCGCGCGCTGATGCAGGAGCTGCTGCTGGCGATCTGGGAGCAGAGCCACAAGACCGTGCTGTTCATCACCCACGATATCGACGAGGCCCTGTTCCTCGGCGATGTGGTCTACGTGATGAGCGCGCGGCCAGGCCGGATCAAGCAGGAGATCGCCGTCGACCTGCCGCGGCCGCGCGGCCCCGAGGTCCTGACCGCACCCCGCTTCGTGGCGCTCAAGCGCGAGGTGCTGGCCCTGATCCGCGAGGAGGCGATGCGTGCGCTCGCCGAGGCGTAGTCGGTCACGACGCGGGACCCGCGGGGTTGCGGGTCGCGCGCGCGGCGCTAGCTCTTGCCGGCGACGATCGGCCCGCCGCCCTCGGCGCCGAGCCACAGCCGCGCCAGATGCCTGTCACGCGAGGGCCGCTCGGGGTCGCTCAAGAGCCGCTGGCGCGCGACGCTCGCTACCAGCGAAATCGGGGCGGCCCCCGGGGTGCCTCAGGAGCGTCGCTCGACCACCTCGGCGGGGGACAAGAGTTCCCGGAGCACGGCCGCCGCGGCTTCGATGTCGTCGTCGAGCGCCGCGCGCGCCGCGCGGCCGTCACCCCGCGCCAGCGCGTCCCGCATCTGCTGATGGCACCGGTTGGCCGTACGCCAGTTGCCCTGGGCGTGCAGGAGATCGAAGTAGGGGCTGATCTGCAGCCAGAGCGACTCGATGATGGCGAGCAGCGTGTCCGAGTTTGCGGCGCGATAGACGGTGAAGTGGAAGTGCCGGTTGGCCGGCACGAACCGCTTGCGGTCCTTGGCGGTCGCCGCCTTGGCCATCTGCGCGATCAGCCGGTCCAGGCGCTCGATGTCGCCGGCGCTCACATTGGGGGCCGCCCATTCCGCCGCGAGCCCCTCGACCTCGAGCCGCACTCTGCGCAGATCGCTCAGCCGCTCGAGCGTCAAGGGGGCGATCCCGACCGAGCGTCCCGCGATCACGGTCAGCGCCTTCTCGGCGGTCAGCCGGTGCAGCGCCTCGCGCACCGGCATGGCGCTCACGCCGAAGGCATCGGCGAGGCTCTGGATCGTGACGCTCTGGCCGGGCTCGATCTCGCCATCGAGGATCAGCTCTCTGATCTGACGATAGATCTGATCGAGGACCGTCGCCTTGGCGACCGGACGCACCGGCAGGCTGCGCTTCGACACCAGAGTGGCCATGGCTTGGTC